>DATFOK010000103.1:0-2160 GCA_035265665.1 Solirubrobacterales bacterium
GGGCGGAGCACGGGCTGGAGGGCGTCGACGGCCCGGAATACGACCGCCATCTTGATGCGGTGCTGGAGCGGATCAGCGCTAATGACCGTTGCAGCGACCTGAACGGGACGCAGCAAAGGCTGCGCCAGGCGAGCGAGACGCTCGGCTGGAGCTTCGAGACGATCGTGCGCAACGCCGATCCGGAGAAGTACTCGCCGGAGATGGCGGGCTACCTCGGCTTCGGTGACCAGTCTGGGAGCAAGCAGAGCGCGGACCGCACCTGGCTCGCGGATGCGCAGGAGCATGGGGCACGCTTCCTCACCTTCACCCGCGCCACCCGGATCCTCACCGAAGGCGGCCAGGCCGCTGGCGTGGAGGCTGTCTGGCAGGCCCCCGATGGCCGCGGCGCGCAGGTCACCGTCCGCGCTCCCAGCGTGGTCGTGGCCTGTGGCTCGCTGGAGTCCCCGGCGCTCCTGCTGCGCTCGGGGATCGGCGGGCCCGCGGTCGGGCATAACCTGAGACTGCATCCTTCGAGCGTGGTCGGGGGCGCCTACGGGACCGACCAGCGGGCCTGGTGGGGGGCGCCGCAGGCCGGCCTCTGCGATGAGTTCGCGGACACCGGCGAGGGGTACGGCTTCCTGATCGAGACGGCGCAGTACGCCCCGGGCCTGATCGGGTCGGCTACTCCGTGGATCTCCGGAGCGGACCACAAGCAGCGGATGGAGGACTTCCGATACACGGCGACGTTCATCTCGCTGACCCGGGATCGCGGCGCCGGCCGGGTGGGCGTCGACGGGAACGGCGAGTCCCTGCCGCTCTACTCCGTCAATGATCCCCTCGACCTCGACAACCTGAAGAAGGGGATCGAGGTCCAGATCCGGCTGCACGAGGCAGCGGGCGCGCACCAGATCGGCCCGCTCGCGGAGGGGGCGCCGACCTGGCAGCGGGGCGACGACCTCGAGGCGTTCATCGCAGCCGTCAAGCGGATCCCGTTCCGCGCCGGCGGCTACAAGCTGTTCAGCGCACACCAGATGGGCAGCTGCCGGATGGGTGAGGACCCGCAGACCTCGGTCGCCGGCCCGTGGGGTGAGCTCCACGACACGAAGGGCGTTTGGATCGGGGACGGCAGCGCGTTCCCGACCTCGTCGGGGACGAACCCGATGGTCTCGATCATGGCGCTCGCGCACCGGACTGCCGAGCGGATCGCGGAGGAGGCCGGCGAGGCTGATGCGAGGGTGCTCCGAGGCGCAGCCGAGGAGCAACCCGTTTGATGGCGAAGCCGTAGAACGCTTACGAAGAGAGGAGCACGACTTTGGCTACCGAGACCCAGGCAACCGTCCAGACCGGCCACCCGGCCGAGGAGATCGTTCGCGACCGGCTTTACCTCGGTGGCGAGTGGATGGAGCCGTCCGGCTCCAGCACGATCGAGGTGGTCGACTCGACCACCGAGCAGGTGATCGGCCGCATCCCGGAGGGGACCCCTGAGGACATCGAGCGGGCGGTGAAGGCGGCGCGCGCCGGATTCGAGGCGTGGCGCGAGGTGCCCGTCGAGCAGCGCGTCGAGGCGTGCACGGCGATCAGCGCCGGACTCGCGGAGCGAGCGGATGAGATCGCGGCCCTGATCGCCGCGGAGGTCGGGATGCCGCTGGCGCTGGCGCGGACGATTCAGGCCGGGCTGCCCGCGATGGACTTCGCCTCGATGGCCCAGATCGCGAGGGAGGTTGCCTGGGAGGAGCAGATCGGCAATTCGTTGGTGGTGCGCGAGCCGGTTGGGGTGGTCGGCTGCATCACGCCCTGGAACTACCCGCTGCACCAGATCTGCGCGAAGGTGGCGCCGGCGCTGACGGCCGGATGCTCCGTCGTCGTCAAGCCGAGCGAGGTCACTCCGCTCACTTCTTTCATCCTCGCCGAGATCATCGATTCGCTCGATCTCCCGGCCGGGGTCTTCAACCTGGTCAGCGGGTTCGGTCCAGTCGTCGGCGAGGCGATCGCGGGCCACGACGACGTCGACATGGTCTCGTTCACCGGCTCCACGCGGGCCGGGAAGCGGGTCAGCGAGGTCGCCGCCGGGACGGTGAAGCGTGTGGCGCTGGAGCTGGGCGGCAAGTCCGCGAACGTGATTCTCGATGACGCCGACCTGCAGACCGCGGTCGGCTACGGCGTTGCCAACTGCTATTTGAA
>DATFOK010000104.1:0-4613 GCA_035265665.1 Solirubrobacterales bacterium
ACCACGTTCTTGGCCGCGAGCGCCCCGTCGTCCGTCTCGGCCAGATAGCCGCCATTACTCACCCTCAGGGAGGCGACCCTGGTGTTGAGCTTGACCGGAAGCTCGAACTTCGCGGCGTAGGCCTGCAGGAAGTCCGCGACATCGTCCTTCCCCGGATAGGTATCAGCTGCAGCCGGGAAGTCCATCCCGGGCAGCGAGTCGTACTGCGCGGCCGTGAAGAGGCGCAGCGAATCCCATCTGTGGCGCCAGACAGCGCCTATCTCAGACTCGGCGTCGACGATCTGAAAGGGCAAGCCTCGCTCACGAAGCTCGTAGCCGATAGCCAAACCGGCCTGGCCGGCCCCGACGACGAGTGTTTCTCGCTCGTCGACGCCGACCGCAAGGTGATTCGCACTCATACTTACTCCCATTGCGGTGGTTGCAAATTGGGCCGACCCATCGGGCTCGGCGCCTAGCAAACGACGGATGTCTCCTAACAACCGTCCGAGCGGAGGGTAGCCACTACCTGATCGCAATCAATACTGAGAAGTGCGAGCCGCGTCGAGCCGCTTTCCAATGCCAAAGCAGCGGTCTCGGACGTCACGCCGCGGCAGGCACCTCCACGACGCCGTGGTCGATCAGGCTCCGGCCCGTCTCGGCGATCGTGTCCTCGATCGGGCGGGGCGACCAGCCCAGCGTGCTGATCGCCCGCTCCGAGTTGAGGTCGGTCCGCTTGCCGAGCGTCCCCACGATCGACCGGATGCCGCCGTCGAAGAGCGCCATGCCGCGGACCAGCAGGTTCGGAATCGTCCGGGTCGGCACCTTCGAGGCCTGATCGCCGAGCCGCTCCCGGAGAATCTGACCAGCCTCCGCCATCCAGAGCCAGTTGGTGACGGCGATGAAGCGCTGGCCGCCGGCCTCGGGCGAGGTCATCGCCCTGATCTCCAGGTCGGCGACGTCGCGCACGTCGACGAAGTTGAACCCCAGCCTGGGAACGCCGGGCATGCCCTTCAGCAGGCGCTCGACGGACTCGACGGAGTAGGAGATGTCGTCGTGCAGGATGGGACCGATGATCGCGCCCGGGTTGACGACCGCCAGCCGATCCTCGGCGTCGCGGTCCCGCACCAGGTCCCAGGCCGCGCGCTCGGCGACCGTTTTCGACCGCACGTACGGGGTCAGGCCCGGAGCGTCGGGATCAGTCCAATCGTCCTCCGTCAGCGTTCTGTTCTCGGACCCCTTGGCCAGCCGCACCGCGGCTATCGAGGAGGTGACCACCACGCGCTGCACTCCGTGGTCGAGCGACTTGCCGAGCACACGAAGGGTTCCCTCCCGCGCCGGGACGATCAGTTCGTCCGGGTCCTTGGGCTGCGACGGCGGGAACGGCGAGGCGACGTGCAGCACGTAGTCACAGCCCTCGATGACGTTGTCCCAGTGTTCGTCGCTCATCAGGTCCGCTTGATGGACGGTCAGGTGGTGGGACGGGTCCACCTGTGAAGCGACCGCCGCGTGTACCTCCCGCTCGCGTGCGGGGTTGCGAACCGTCGTCCGCACGCGATAGCCGCGCCGCAACAGCTCGACGATGCACCAGCCGCCGAGATACCCGGAGCCGCCGGTGACGAGAACCGTCTTGCCGTCGCCCTCGGCCATTGCCTAATCCGTTACCCAGGTCGCCCTGGCGGGCGCTCGCGCGTCGATCGAGCGGCTCGGCTTCGCGAAGAGCACCTGGACGTCGCGCAGGCGTCGCTCGCGGAAGCCGGCCTCGCTCATCGCCAGCCACAGGGTCCAGAGCCGGCGGAACGGCTCGTCGTAGCCGAGCTCGGCTGCGAGATCGGTGTTGGCGATGAAGCGCTCGCGCCAGAGCTCCAGGGTGCGGGCGTAGTGCGCGCCGATCTCCTCCAGCCAGACCATGCTCAGGTCCGTGTGGCGCGCGGTGGAGCGCTCGATCACCTCGACGGACGGCAGGCAGCCGCCGGGGAAGATCAGCGTGTTGGAGAAGCTCCGGGCGGCCTTCTCGACCTCGTAGAGACGGTCGTCGATCACGATGGCCTGGAGGAAGAAGAGCCCGTCGGGCTCAAGCAGCTCGGAGCAGCGGCGGAAGAACTCGTCGAAGTACTGCCGGCCCACCGCCTCGATCATCTCCAGAGAGACGAGCTTCGAGTAGCGGCCGCGCAGGTCGCGGTAGTCGTCGAGCAGGACGGTCACCCGGTCCTCGACGCCGGCGTCCTGGATCCGTCGCAGCGCACCCTCTCGCTGCTCGCGCGAGATCGTCGTCGTGGTGACACGGCAGCCGTACCGACTCGCTGCGTGGGCGGCCATCGCGCCCCAGCCGGTGCCGATCTCGAGCAGGTGATCGTCGGGCCCGAGCTCGAGCGCCTGGCAGATTCGCTCCAGACGATGCTCCTGCGCCTGGGCTAGCGTCGCGTCCGGATCGGGGAAGACGGCGGACGAGTACATCATCGACTCGTCGAGGTAGAGAGCGAAGAGGTCGTTTCCGAGGTCGTAATGAGCCGAGATGTGGCGCCGCGCGCCCCGGCGGCTATTGCGGGGGACACGCAACAGCGTCCGCTGGAGTGGCGCGAGCACTGTGTGGAGGCGGCGGCGCCAGCGGTCGAGCGGCGCCATGTTGCGGGCGGCGATCCGCGCCAGGGCGACGGGATCGTCGCAGTCCCAGACCCCGTCCCGGTAGGCCTCCCCGAGTCCGACGCTTCCGCCCAGCATCGCCCGGTAGAAGCGCGCGGAATGGATCTCGATCGTGGCGGAGAGCTCGGCGTCGGGCTCGCCAAAGCTCAGGCATCTGCCGCCAGGATCGATCAGGTCCAGCCGGCCGTGGTGGATGCCGGAGAGAACCCGGAGAGCCAACCGCCTGCAGGCGCCCTCGATCGCGGTCATCGCCGTCAGCCTACGCCCCGGCAGCGGCTCTCGCAGGGAGGAATCGCCTGTGTCCCTACCCTTGGCGCATGACCAAGGTCAAGGTCTGCGGCATGACCAATCTCGCCGACGCCGAGCACGCGGCGAGCCACGGCGCCTGGGCGATCGGGCTGATCCACCATCCCGACAGCCCTCGCTATGTGCAGCCCGATGTCGCCGAGCAAATCGGGGCCGCGCTGAAGCGGCGCTGCGAGATCGGGGGCGTGTTCGTCAACTCCACGCTCGAGGAGGTGATCGACGCCGCTGAGCGGGAGAGCCTCACCCTGCTCCAGTTCCACGGCGAGGAGGGACCCTCGTTCTGCGTGGAGGCCGCCCGCCGCACCGGGGCGAAGGTGATCAAGGCGATGCGGGTCACGAGCGCTGCCGACGTGCAGGCCGCGGAGGCGTTCCGGACGGACTTCCACCTCTTCGACGCCTACTGGCACGGCCTCCACGGTGGGACGGGCCAGCGCTTCGACTGGGACCTGGTCGCTAGACGGCGCTCGAAGGTGCCGATGATCCTGGCCGGCGGTTTGACTGCGGACAACGTCGCCGGAGCGGTCGAGATGGTCAGGCCGTTCGCGGTCGACGTGGTCAGTGGCGTGGAGGCCGAGCCAGGTCGCAAGGATCACGCGACGGTCGAGGCGTTCCTCGAGGCTGTTCGGTTCAGGGCCGCCACGCCGACGGCGCCCTCGCCCGGCACCCCCCGGAAGCGGAGCTGAGGAGGTGGCCGGTTGATGTTGGTCGAGGAGCGCTTCGGGCCCTACGGGGGCCGGTTCGTCCCAGAGACGCTGATCGCCGCGCTCGACGAGCTCAGCGCTGCGTGGGCGCAAGCTCGGGAGGACGAGGGTTTCCAGTCGGAGCTCGCCGCGCTCATGCGCGACTTCGTGGGCCGCCCGACGCCGCTCTATCTCGCCGAGCGGCTCTCGGAGCGAGTCGGCCGCCGCGTGTACCTGAAGCGCGAGGACCTCGCCCACACCGGCGCTCACAAGATCAACAACGCGGTCGGCCAGGCGCTGCTCGCCCGGCGCATGGGGAAGACTCGCGTGATCGCCGAGACGGGCGCCGGCCAGCACGGTGTCGCCACGGCCACTGCCTGCGCCCTCTTCGGGCTCGAGTGCGCCGTCTACATGGGCACCGAGGACATCCGCCGTCAGGCCCCGAACGTCGAGCGGATGAGGTTGCTGGGCGCCGAGGTGATCGCGGTCGAGGCGGGCGCACGCACGCTGAAGGAGGCGGTCAGCGCGGCGATCCGCGACTGGGTCGCCTCGGTCAAGACCACCCACTACGTGATCGGGTCCGTCGTCGGGCCGGCGCCGTATCCGGCTCTGGTCCGCGACCTGCAGCGGGTGATCGGCGACGAGGCCCGCTCACAGGCGCTGGAGGCCGAGGGCACGCTGCCGCACCGGGTGATCGCCTGCGTCGGCGGCGGCTCGAATGCGATCGGCAGCTTTCACGCCTTCCTCGACGACCCGGTCGAGCTGATCGGCGTCGAGGCCGGGGGGGAGGGGCTCGAGACCGGCCACCACGGCGCCTCGCTGGTCGCCGGCGGCACCGGCGTCCTGCACGGCGCGTTCTCGGCCGTGCTCGAGGACGACGAGGGGCAGATCCTGGAGGCCCATTCGGTGTCGGCGGGGCTCGACTATCCGGGGGTGGGGCCGGAACACGCCTACCTGCGCGACTCCGGCCGTGCGACCTACGTCACGGCGACCGATGAAGAGGCTATC
>DATFOK010000105.1:0-71016 GCA_035265665.1 Solirubrobacterales bacterium
TTGATCGACGCGAGGGCGGAGTCCGGCAGGGGACGGATGCGCTCTCGCACAGGGGGCGCCTGGACCGGCTCGGCGGGCCTCGGTTCGGGCTCGGGCGGTTCCTCCACTCCGGGAGCTGCCGCCGGCTTTGGCGAACGCAGCGTGCCGATCGCAACGGCGGTAGCGACCGCCACGGCCCCGACACCGACGAGGTAGGCGAGGTGGTAGCCGGAGGTGAGTGCGGACGCCACCGGGTCGCCCTCGGAGAGCAACGTCTCGGTTCGTTGGGTCGACACGGTCGCCAGGATGGCCAGGCCGATAGCACCGCCGACCTGCAGGCTGGTGTTGACGAGGCCCGACGCCAATCCCGAGTCGCTCTCGGTGGCCCCGGACATCGCCAAGGTCATCAGAGACGGAAAGGCCAGGCCCGCCCCGAGCCCGAACAGGATCATCGCCGGCATGATGTCGATCGCGTAGCTGGCATCAACCGGCGTGCGCGCCAAGAGCAGCAGTCCCCCGATGGTGAAGGCCATCGCCGGCAGAAGCGTCGCCTCGGGTCCGAAGCGTGCGTTCAGCTGCGCGGTGAACCTGAACGACATCACGCCCATGACGATGGTCGTCGGCATGTAGGCGAGTCCGACCTGGAGCGCGCTGTAGCCGAGGACGCGCTGCAGGTAGAGGGCGCCTAGGAAGAACATCCCGAACAGGCCGACGACCATCAGGGCCTGGACGAGATTCGCTCCGGCCACGTTCGGCGACCGAAACAGCCGAAGCGGCATCAGCGGTGTCGGGATCCGCTCCTGGCGGACGATGAATGCGGCCAATAGAGCGAGCGAGACTGCTCCGAGCGCCAGCGTCTGGCTCGATCCCCAGCCCTGCTCGGCCACGCCCAGGATCGTGTATACGCCGAGCATCAGCCCGCCGATCAGCAGCACGGCGCCCGGAAGGTCGGCGCCCGCCGTGAGGCCGATCCCGGGCCGGTCCTCGACCAATCTGAGTGCGAACACCGCCGTCACGACGCCGATCGGAAGATTGATCAGGAAGATCCAGTGCCAGTTGACGGCCTGAGTGAGGATGCCGCCGGCCAGCAATCCGATCGACCCGCCGGCGACGGCCACGAACGTGTAGACGCCGATCGCCTTCGCCTGCTCCCGCTGCTCCGGGAACATCGTCACGATCATGCCCAGGATCACCGCGGAGGTCAGGGCGCCGCCGATGCCCTGGACGAAGCGCGCGCCGATCAGCATGCCCTGGCTCTGCGCCAGGGCACAGACCAGCGACGCACCGGCGAACACGGCGAGGCCGAACAGGAAAACCCGTCGCTGACCGATCAGATCGCCGATCCGCCCCGCGTGCCGACAGTCGGGTTGCTCGATGGCACCCTTCGGGAGGTAATCAGCGAAGGCGGCCGCGGTCCAATACATCTTGGGGGCCCGGTGATAGGCGGTGCCTATGATGATGCGAGGGTGCTGCGCAGGCGAAGCCGAGCAGTAACCCGTCTAAGGCTGTTTGAAGTCGAGGACCGCCAAAGGGAGCGAGGGTGGCCGTCAGATCACGGAATGATCCGGGCAGCGAGCTGCTTTACGTAGGCGATGCGCGGCTCGCCGAAGCCGAGCTGGAGTTCCGCCAGCTCGAGTACTTCGTCGCCGTCGCCCAGGAGTTGCACTTCGGACGGGCGGCGGCGCGCATGTTCATCAGCCAACCGGCGCTTTCGCAGGCAATCGCGGGACTCGAGCGAGCACTCGGCGTCAAGCTCTTTGCCCGCACACGGCAGAACGTCGAGCTCACCGACGCCGGAGCGGAGCTGCTCCGGCACGCTCGGGGGATGCTCGCCGACCGCGAGGCCGCCGTAGCCGGGGTCCGACGGGTTGACCGCGGTGAGGCGGGCGTTTTGCGAGTGGGCGTGGCGCTGCTCGCCGAACATGAGGTGGCTCCGGCCTTCGCCGCGCTGGGGACCGAGCACCCGGCGCTGCTCCTGGACCGCTCTGCCGCCGTCAGCGAGCGCCTGCTCGCGTCACTTCTGAGCCGGGACCTGCATGCCGCCGTGGTGCACCAGGTGCCCGCGCTCACGGCGATCGAGGACGTGCAATGGGAGGTACTCCGGCACGGCAGGCTGGCGGCGCTGGTGAGCGAGAGGAGCGGACTCGCGGCTCGCGAAGTTGCGAGCCTCTCGGATCTGAGCGAGGAGACGTTTCTCGTGCCGCCGCGCGAGCTCGCCCCGAGCGCCTTCGAGGGCCTGAAGACCATGTGTCGGTCGTACGGCGGCTTCGAGCCGGCCGTCCTCGAGCTGTCGACCCTGGGCGCGGACTGGCGGGCGGTCACCGACGGTGAGGCGATCGCCCTGATGGCGGAGGGCACCGCTCGGACGATCGCGCCGGAGGGCGCCGTGGCGGTGCCGCTCGAGACGCCACCTCCGTTCCTGCTTGCGATCGCCTGGCGGCGCGGCAATGAATCCCCCCTGCTCCACCGCTTTCTCGCCTTCGTCCGCGCGTATCGCGACGAGCACGCCTGGGCCGACGAGCCGGTTCCGGCCGCCTAGGTCCTCGGGTTGCGTCCCGTCCAAATCGAAACCCCGGCCGGCCCCGCGCGGGCGCATCTGCAGCCCGCCGACGGCGCCCGAGGCGCGCTGGTCCTTGGTCACGGAGCGGGCGGCGGGATCGAGGCGCCTGACCTGGTCGCGGCAAGCGACGCGGGGCGGGGCGAGGGCTTCACCGTGGCGCTCGTCGAGCAGCCCTACCGCGTCGCCGGCCGCCGCTCCCCCGCATCCGCCAAGCGTCTGGACGAGGCGTGGGTCGCGGTGCTCGAGCGCCTGCGGGGCAATGAACTCGAGGCGCTGCCGCTGATCGTCGGCGGGCGCTCGCTCGGCGCCCGCGTCGCCTGCCGCACCTTGGATCAAACTGGGGCCGAGGCCGTCCTCTGCCTCGCCTTCCCGCTCAAGCCGCCGGGCCGCGGAAACAAGCCCCCACAGAGCCGCCTGCCCGAGCTCGAGGCGGTCGAGGTGCCCGTGCTCGTCGTCCAGGGCGAGAGCGATCGCTTCGGCATGCCGCCCGAGGGCCCGAAGCGAAGGGTGGTGAAGGTCGCGGGCGACCACGGCCTCAAGGCCGATACCCAGGCCGTCGCCGAGACTGTGGCCGCCTGGCTAGGGGCCTTGCGTATTTGAGCCGTTGATCAACGCAACCAGGCTGCCTCGCGCGATCGCGCCGAAGAGGAAGCCTCGTTGGCCAGGCGCCGGGGTCAGCTCCGCACGCACGACCTCGACGTCCTCGGAGGAGCTCGTGCGTACATCCACGGACTCGACGAGCTCCGAGATTTGCTCGCCCGTGCGGGGATCCCGCGCTCCCGGAGCCAGCGAAGCGCGCAGCGACCCTGCGATCTCCCGCGCCCGCTCGGCCGTCCCACCCAGGACACAGAGGACCTCTCGGTCCTGCTGGATGCCGACCGCGACCAGCTCGATGCCCACCTCGACCGAGAGCAGGAGCTTGTCGGGAATCATCCGCGCCGCGACCACCGGGCCGAGACAGTCGGCAGCGGCGGGGTAGATCGGCTCGTCGATGAGGCGGTCGCCCCGCCCAAGCAGGGCCGCCCGCGCGCGCTCGGAGATAGCCAGTACGGCCAGCTCTGGGCCGAAGGCGTCGCGGGCCCCCAGCCCAAGCACACCCAACTGCAGAAGCGGCTCGGGTACCTCCGCCCACTCGCCCACATCCGTGACATCGACGTCACCGACGCTCTTGGCGTGGCCGCCGGCGCGAACTAGGGCATCCTGAAGGCCCTCCCCGTCGACGCCGTCGAGCCGCAGCCCGAAGGCGAAGGAACCGCCCACGGACACCAGCCGCCGCGCCGCGAGGGGATCAAGCCCGAAGCGGCGCCGCAGCTGCGGAGCGGTCTCGATCAGCGTGTCGGCGTTCGGCCCGAGCGCGTCGGCCATCAATCGCACGCCGACCCCCCGCTCGCGAGCCAACTGCGGATCGGTCCATCCGACCCCGAGAGAGCCGTGCTCCCCGCCACCACCGAGCTCGGCCAGAGCCTCGGCGAGCGGACCGTTAGGCGCCGGGGGCCGCGAGTCGTCGCCGCAGCCGATCACAAGCGACACGACAAGCGCTAGAAGAATTCCGGTCAGATGTCGGTCGACACGCTGAACCATCCTGGTCTAACCGACCTAGAATATATGCATGAGTCATACAAGTGGTAGCCGACCTGATCTTGCGCGAAACGCCAATCTGCTCGGCAGCCTGTCTCTCGCCGTGGCGGACCGCATGCGGGTCGCGACCGAGGCTGCCGCCGGGCGGTCGGGGTCCGGGCCAGCGGCGCTCGCGGCGCTATCCACGTACCTGGACGGGAAGGGGATCGATGCGCTCGCCCGATCGCTCGGGCTGACCCACTCGGCCGCCGTGCGTCTAGTGGACGGGCTCGAGGCATCGGGTCTGGCCAAACGCGCGCGGGGCGCGGACGGGCGATCGGTCTCCGTGATGCTGACGTCGACGGGCCGCACGATGGGCCGCGACATCCTCGCCGCTCGGCAGCGAGCGCTCACCGAGGTACTGGACGGCTTGCGGTCCTCAGAGCGTCGGGCGCTTATGGATGCGTGCGAGAAGCTGCTTGGCGGTCTCACCGCGAGCCGCGCAGATGCGCAACGGATCTGCCGACTGTGCGATCCAGATGCCTGCGGCCATTACGAGGGTCGATGCCCTGTCACCTTGGCTGCCGACGCAGCCAGCCGCTAGCGAGCGTAGGCGAGCTCCCACATCCGCAGGTAGGCCTCGGCGGAGCGGAAGAGCGTTCGCAGGGCGGGCTCGCCGCCGTGCTGTTGCATGTCGGCGAGCAGGTCCGCGATCAATCCGTAGTGCGCGACGCCGTCGGTGTTCAAGTCGTAGGTGCGGCTGCCGGTGCGCTGACGCTGGAAGGTGACCTTTCCGACGCGACAGACGAACGGGTAGGTGACCGGCGTCTGCGCCGCGTCCGCGCGTGGCCCGGGTAGCGAAGAGAAGCCGCCCGTGTCGGTGCCGAGACCGACTCCAAAGAACTGACGCTCGCTGCGGTGCGTCTCCAGCTCCTCGATCTTGGCCGCGAGCTCGGGAGCGGTGTCCGCCCTGGCGGCGGCCATCCCGCCCAGCTCGTAGAGCAGCCGCAGCTGCTCCGGGGTCCACAGGCCGCCGGTCCCGGTGTGACTGGAGACCAGCGGGTAGCGGTGGCGCTCCGCGATTGTGAGCACCGCCTCGCGCGCCCACTCGCTCATGTGGTCCATCTCGATCAGCATGTGGTTGGCCATCAGCCGCTTGACCAGGTAGACGCCGAGCGGCGTCAGGCCCTTCGTATTGCACTGCGGACCGGGTGGGTAGGTCGGCATTCCGGCCTGCGCCAGGGGCGCCGCGGCGGGAAAGAAGCTCGCCAGGACGGCCAGCTCGAACGGCTCTAGATGGCCCATCTCCTCGCCCTGCCCGGGCTGGGGGCACGGGCCGGTGCGGAAGTAGTGGCCGGTCTGGAAGGCCTCGAGCACGTTGATGAACGTGCCCCTGCCGCCCCCCTCGATCGCGGCGCCGCCGAAGGCATTGTCGGTCCAGTGCATCGGGAAGACGCTGCGCACTCCGAGCCGGCGAGCGTTGCGAATGCCGCGGTCGATGTCCTGCTTGGTGCACTCGGGCTGGTCCAACTGCTCGCTGCAGCCAAAGAGGTTCGAGGATTCGATCCCAATCAGCACCGCGAGCCTGCCCCGCTCGATCGCCTGCCGCGCCTGCCGCGGGTTGTAGACCAGGCGGAACCAGCCCTTGCCCTTGCCGCCGGCCTGCGCGTCGACGTAGCCCTGCAGGCCACGGAGCGTCTGGACCTGCTCCCCCACCGCCTCGGTCTCGTCACACGAATGGACCTTGCGGGGCTCGATCTCGCAGATCGGCTGGTCCTCGACCGTCTGGGCGACGACGAGGCGCTCGCCGGCCATCCAGGCACGCTTCAGCCAGACGTAATAGGTCTGCTGGTGGGTGATCGTGTCGTGGACCGGCCAGCCCGCAAAGGTGGGCCAGCCGTGGGTGTCGTGCGTGCCGAAGGGAAGGCCCGTGCGGAGCAGGTTGCCGGTGACGTCGTCACTCCCGTCCGCTCCGTGGACGCCAGCGTCGTGACCGAGCGCCTCGCCGATGCCGTACGGATCGAACGGCTCGCCGTAGATCACCGCTCCCCCGGCGCGCTGATTGGTGGTGATGTGCAGATGCATGTCGGCGAAGCCGACGACGTCGCCGTTGCGGTCGGTCCCGCTGAAGGGCGTACCGGTCGCGCCCACGTCGGCCTCGGGGAAAGGAGTACAGCCCTGCTGCGGAATCAGGGTGAAACGGGCAGCCAACCCGGCCGCGCGCTGGCCGAGCAAGGTGAGCCCAGCGGATGGGGTGACGGCGAGCTGCCGCCCGTCCCGGAAGAAGAGCCGTGCTCCCCTGCCGAGACGCCGCACGGACCATTCGGTTGCCGGCCCTGGACTCTCGGCGCGTCCGACCTCGCCTCCGGCACGCACCCCCAAGAGCCGCCCCATCTGGTCCTGGGGCAGATAGGTCTCCAGGGTCGAGGGCTTCCAGAAAAACGAGGCGGCCGTTGCCTCATTCGCCTGGTCCGCCCGATAGACGTCGCCGCTGATGCCGACGAACCGCCCGGTCAGGTCGGAGCGCAGCGCAAAACAGGAATTGGCCAGTTGAGCTGGCCCGATCTTCTTTTCCACGGGCGCCGCGGCCGCGCTCGATCCAAGCGCCGCAATCGCCGCGCCGACGGCCAGACATCCGGTCACGCACCGGCGCATCAGGACCGGAACTTAATCACGCTCAGGCCCCTGCCATCGGGTCTCTGGCCGCGATCAGGCGTGGAGCTCGGCCAGCTGCTCGGCCTCGTCCCGGAGCTCGCGCTTCGCCGCCGCATCGAGCTTGCCGAAGGGCTTCGTCTGCACCTTGCCCTTCTCGTAGCGCCAGGTGCCCGCCACTCGGCCGTCGACCAGGAAGGTCGGAACCGACTGCGGGGTCCTAGTGTTGAAGACCTTCGGCCGGTGCTCCTCGGGTAGCACCCCGGTGCGGCGGGCGTGGACCAGCAGGGTCGCATCCCAGGTGGGCAGGAAGCGCACCGGGGCCGGCGTCTCGGGATCCGGCAGCGGAGCGCGTGGCAGATCGAGGAGCTCCGCGCCGTCCTCCGCGGCGAACCTCCGAAGCTTCAGTCGCTCGATCACAGGCACGACGCGGCTGGGGTGCAGGCCGGCCCAGCCGGCGGCTTCCTCGAGCGGCGCCGGGCCGAAGCCGCCCAGGTAACGCCTGACGAGCAGCTCGATGCCCGCAGTCTCGTCGAGCTTCGCCGGCGGCGGGCCCAGCCAGTGCTCAGCCGCGGCGTAGAGATCCGCGCGCCGCCGCTCCCAGGTGCCCGACGGAGGCACCCGGACCAGGTCGAGCCACTGGTTGACCCCATTCGTGATGACGCTGTCCGAGCCGAGCAGCTCGTGGATCCCTTTGCGGCCCATCGTCCCGTCGCCCAGGCGGCGGCCCAGCTTGCGCGCGGCCGCCGCCATCTGCCGCGCGCTGTAGTCGCGGCGGTAGGAGGCATTGAGCCAGGCCTCGCGGCGGCCGCGGCGGATCCCGATCGCCATCGGCCAGTAGTCGGCCTTCGACACCAGGTGGATCGTCGCCCGCATCAGCGTCCCCTGGGCGACCGTCGCGCGCTCGAGCGCGGCGTCGAGCTGGGCCCGCTCGAAGTCCTCCAGGCGCGTCCAGAGGCCGATGTACATCGACGGCGCGTACTGGGCCTGCAGCCCTCCCATCTTCTCCAGGACCTTCGGGATCGAGGCGCGGCTCCGCTCAAGCAGCAGTTGGCGCGCGAGCAGGGCGCGGTTGAGCTCAGCCTGGCTGAGGACCCGCTCGGGACTCACGGACGCAGGCTATTTGCGGGCACTTCGACCGTGGGGTGAAAACGGCTGGGCGGTTTTCCGACAGCCGTCCAAAGAATGACCGCGAGGGCGCTCATACCGTGCTAGCCGAGCCAAACCGCGACCGCCGCAGGCTGCCTCGGCGGGCATGGAAAGGAAGGGAAATGAGTCGAAAGTTGCTCTGGGCCCTCGCCCTCACAGGGGCTTTGGTGCTCGCGCTGCCATCGGCGGCGTTCGCGCAGGACCCGACGCTCGACGACACGATCTCATCGCTCAACACGCTGTGGGTCGTGATCGCCGGCGTCCTGGTGATGTTCATGCAGGCGGGGTTCGCCCTGCTCGAGATCGGGTTCTCCCGGATGAAGAACGCCGGGGCCGGGATCGCGAAGATCCTGGTCAACTTCTCGATCGCGGCGATCGCCTACTGGGCGGTCGGGTTCGCGCTCGCTTTCGGCGGCGCTGGCTTGATCGCTGGGGATCACGCGTTCTTCCTGAACGTCAGCGGAGACCCGGCCGAGGCCGCATCGCAGATTCCGCTGCTGGAGATCGCGAACATCAGCCCCGCGGCGCTGCTGTTCTTCCAGTTCGTCTTCTGCGCCGTCTCCCTGGCGATCATCTGGGGAACCACGCTGGAGCGGATCAAGTTCGCCGCCTATGTGATCTACGCGGTGATCTTCGCGGCGCTGATCTATCCGATCATCAGCCACTGGATCTTCGGCGGCGGCTGGCTGCAGGCCAACCTGGGCATGCAGGACTTCGCCGGCTCGACGGTGGTCCACCTGATCGGCGCAACCGGTGCACTGGCGGCCCTGCTGCTGCTGGGGGCGCGTCGCGGTAAGTACGGATCGGACGGCAAGCCGCGGGCGATCCCGGGGCACTCGATGCCCCTGGTCGGTCTCGGGGTGCTGATCCTGTGGCTGGGATGGTTCGGATTCAACCCCGGCTCCACCCTGGGCGCCCTGGGCAACAGATTCGCCGAGGTTGCACTGGTGACGAACCTGGCCGCGGCTGCCGGAGTGATCACCGCGGTGAGCACGATGTACCTGATGCGGAAGACCATCGACATCGGCATGGCCGGCAACGGCGCGATCGCGGGTCTCGTCGCGATCACCGCTCCCTCCGGCTACGTCGAGTTCTGGGCCGCGCCGATCATCGGAGCGGTCGCGGGAGTCGTCGTCGTGCTCGGTGTGCTGGCGATCGACAAGGTCCTCGACGACCCGGTCGGCGCTCTCTCGGCGCACGGACTCGCCGGCGTCTGGGGCACGCTCGCCTGCGGGATCTTCACCTCCCCGCGGCTGGCGGAGCTCAACGCGGTCGGTGATCCGGGCCTCTGGTACAGCGGCAGCGTTCATCAGCTCGGCGTTCAGGCGCTCGGCATCGCGGCGGCATTCGTCTCGGTGTTCGTCGTCTCCTACGCCGTGTTCGCCGCGATCAAGTACACGATCGGGCTCCGCGTGACGCCCGAGGAAGAGGACGCCGGTCTCGACATATCCGAGCACGGTATGTACGGCTACCCCGAGCAGTTCATCCCGCAGCCCGAGTACCCGGGTGCGGCGAGCGGGCCACTGCCCACTGGGCAGCCTGCCCTGGGTGCCGCAACCGCCTCGGCGATGACCGCCGACGCCAACGCCAAGTGAGGAGGTGACCATGAAGAAGATCGAGGCATTCATCCGCCACGAGGCGTTCGAGCCGATCCGGACCGAGCTGCTCGACAAGGGGTTTCCGTCCCTTTCGATCGGCGAGGTGAAGGGATCGGGGCGGCAGAAGGGCGTCGTCGAGAGCTACCGCGGCTCGACCCTGACCGTCAACGTGCGGCCGAAGCTCAAGGTGGAGGTCGTGGTTGAGGACAAGGACAAGGGCCTGGTCGTCGAGACGATCCTGAGGCACGCCCGGACGGGCGACGTCGGAGACGGCAAGATCTTCGTCCTGCCGGTGGAGGAGGCGATCCGCATCCGCACCGGCGAGGAGGGAGAGACGGTCCTGCAGGCGCACCAGGAGGAAGAGATTCCCGCCTGACGCAGGCAGATTGGAGCTCTGGGGCCGGGCCAAGTGCCCGGCCCCATTGCGTTCCGGGGGTCGAATCCGCGTGAACGCACGCTGGCTCGGGCGCATCCGGCGGTCAATACCCTTGCTGTGATGAGAATCGACGAGATCCTGGAGTCGACGCGGCCGGTCTTCTCCGTCGAGTTCTTCCCGCCCAAGACCGAGGAGGGCCGCGAGACGCTGTTCGAGACCGTGGAAGTCCTGCGGCAGCTCGGCCCGAGCTTCTTCTCGGTGACCTATGGAGCAGGCGGTGCGACACGCGAGGGGACCGTGGAGATCACCCGTGCCATTCGCGACGAATACGGAGTTGAGGCGATGGCCCACCTGAGTTGCGTCGGGGAGACCACCGACGCGCTGCGTGAGATCGTCGATCAGATCGCCGACGCGGGGATCGAGAACATCCTGGCCCTGCGGGGTGATCCGCCGCGGGGCCAGCCGGACTTCGTGCAGCCGGAAGGCGGCCTCGGGAGCGCCGCGGAGCTCACCCAGGTGATCTCCGAGACCCATCCGGAGATCACAATAGGCGGCGCCTGCTTCCCCGAGGTCCACCCGGAAGCCCCCAGCCTCGAAGCCGACATCGCCTATCTGAAGACGAAGGTCGAGAACGGCGCGACCTTCCTGATCACGCAGCTCTTCTACGACAACCGCTCGTACTTCAACTTCGTCCCGGCAGCTCGCGCCGCCGGGATCGAAGTCCCGATCATCCCGGGCATCATGCCCATGACCCGCTACCAGCAGATCGCGCGGATCGCCGAGCTCTGCGAGGCGAGAATCCCAGAGCGACTCGCCGAAGCCATGGAGGCGGCCGACGGCGACGAGCGCGCCGAGTTCGGCCTCGGCGTGGCGTATGCGGCGCAGCAGTGCGCTGATCTGCTTCGCGCAGGGGCACCGGGGATCCATTTCTACGCGCTCAACCGCTGGCCCGCCACCCGGGCGATCCTGGCTGCGCTTCAGGCGTTGAAGCCATGGGAAGGCACGGGGCCGGCTGAGGAGCCCGCAACGATTCCCGCGACCTGAGGCCCGCCTACACTCGTCCGTCGCATGCCCGAGTTCGACTACAACGGCTTCCGCATCTCCTACGACGAGTACGGCGCGGGTGAGCGGACGCTCGTCCTGGTTCACGGCCTGCTGATGAACCGCCGCATGTTCGACCGGCTGGGCCCGGAGATGGCGGAGCGCGGCAACCGCGTGTTCGCGGTCGACCTGCTCGGTCACGGCCGCTCGGACCGGCCCGCGGACATGTCCCAGTACTCGATGACCTTCTTCGCCCGCCAGGTCGAGGCCCTGCTCGACCACCTCGGCCTGAAGAACGCGGTGGTCGGCGGAACCTCGCTGGGCGCCAACGTGGCGCTCGAGCTCGCCTACCTGGAGCCGAAGCGGGTGAAGGGGATGATGGTCGAGATGCCGGTTCTCGACAACGCACTGCTCGCGGCGGCAGTGATCTTCACCCCGCTGATGGTCACGCTGCGTTTCGCAGAGCCGCTTCTCAAGCTGGTCGCGGCCGGAGCGCGGCGGATCCCGCGCTCCAACCAGCTGCTCGACATCGGCCTCGACTGGATCAGGCAGGATCCGGCGCCGTCGGAGGCCGTCCTGGAGGGACTGTTCCTGGGCTCATCCGCGCCGCACCGCCAGTTCCGCGTCCAGATGGAGCAGCCCGCCCTCGTGATCGGGCATCACGCCGATCCGCTGCACCCGTTCTCCGACGCTGGGATGCTGGCCGAGGAGATGCCAAACGCACTCCTGATCGAGGCGAACTCGATTCTGGAGTGGCGAATCACCCCAAGCCGGCTGGATGACGAGCTCGCGCGCTTCCTGGACGCGGTCTGGGAGGGCAAGCCCGTAGCCGAGCCCGCGCTAAGTGGGGCTTGAAGACCCTCCGCTAGCCTCCCGGCTCTCGCATGGCCTCTCGCAAGGAAGAGAAGGAGCGTCTGCGCCAGCAGCGCCTCGCCGCTGAGCGCGCCGCCGCGTCCTCGGGACGGACACGGCTGATCGCCGGCTACGTCGTGGCGGGTCTCCTCGCGGCGGCCGTTTTGGCGGGCCTGGTCGCCGTGATCGCCAGTGGCGGCGGCGGTGATGGGGGCGTCGACGCCTGCAGCGAGGCCCACATCAAGAACTCCGGCGGCACCTCCAAGGGACTGGAGCCGGACTGCCGCGAGGGGACCGCGCCTCCGGCGATCAAGGTCGCCGATCTCAAGATCTCGGCCGACCAGGCGAGCTGTGAGCTGAGGCTGAACCTTCCGGAGGAGGGAAACACGCACGTGCCCAACTCCGAGCCGGTGCAGTACAAGACGACGCCACCCACCTCGGGCAACCACAACCCCGTGCCGATCAACGACGGCGCCTACATCACGCCGGTAACCAGCGACACCGGGCAGGAGACCAACATCCGCAACGAGGTGCACGCGCTCGAGCACGGGCGTGTCGAGATCCACTACAAGCCGAGCCTGCCCGAGGCCCAGCAGCTGGCCCTGAAGGGGCTCTTCGACGAGGATCCGAACGGGATGCTGCTCTTCCCCGATCCGGACATCCCCTATGACGTCGCGGTAACCGCCTGGACCAACGAGCTCGTCTGCCCGACCTACACCGAGGCTGCCCTCGACGCGATCCGGAACTTCCGAGACACCTACCGGGGCAACGGCCCCGAGCAGCAGATTCCGATCGATTTGCCATAGGCCTCGCATCCCAGGCGCCCCGTGCGTGTTCCAATCCCCGGATGCGCAAGCGGCTACTGCTTGGGGTAGGTCTGGCGCTGTTCGGCGGCTTCGCCTGGATCGCCGCGCCGGCGTTGTCCCTGCGCCCCTACATGCCGGGCGCGGTGGACTTCGAGCGCGGCATCCCGAAGGCGAAGCGGATCTCAGCGACGGTCGTGGCGGCGGCCCGGGCCGCGCATCCGCGCGAGAAGCCGCCGCGCTGGATCTCGCCGCCGGTCGAGGCGCCCCGCCGCTTCGACCTCGTGGGAGTGGCGCGGGAAATGCGGAACGTCGAGATCCGCGTCCGCGATTACGGCGGCAAGTGGACCAACTGGGTCGAACAGGAGGACGGCACGCCGATCTACGCCGGCGGCGCCGACGAAGCACAGGTTCGGGCGCCCTTCAGGCCCCGCGGGCGGCTGCACTTCGTGAACGTCTCCGGGACAGCCGGCGGCTTCGCCAGCGACCTGCTCAACTCCGCCCGCAGGACGATCAACACCGCCTTCATCTCGGTCGCCTCGACCCCGGTGGCCCAGGCGCTGGCGCCGAAGCCGCAGATCGTCAGCCGGGCGGGCTGGGGTGCCGACCTCCCCACCGGCGGCTGCCCCCCGCGAGGTCCTGCCGAGTACGGCACGGTCCAGGCCGCGGTGATCCATCACACCGTGAACGCCAACGACTACGCGCCCGAGGAGGCCGCCTCGATCGTGCTCGGCATCTGCCGCTTCCACGTGTACGGCAACGGGTGGAACGACATCGGCTACAACGCGCTCGTCGACCGCTACGGGACCCTCTACGAGGGCCGCGCGGGAGGCCTGAAGCGGCCCGTGGTCGGTGCGCAGGCGCAGGGCTTCAACACGCAGACCACCTCGATCGCGTCGATCGGCGATCACTCGAGCGAGGCGCCGACGCAGGAGGTGCAGCGCTCGATCATCCGCTACCTCGCCTGGAAGATGGCCGTCAACCGCGCCTATCCGGTGACTGGATCGGTGCCGCTCACCTCGGCGGGTGGCTCGGAGAGCCGCTACCGCGCCGGCACCGTGATCACGGTCCCGCGCATCATCGGCCACACGACCCTCGGCCTGACCGCCTGTCCCGGCGGAGCGATGATCCCCCTGGTCCCGCAGATCCAGGCCGCCGTGCAAAAGCGGATCAAGCGCTATGCGAAGCGCAGGTGCAGGAAGGGGAAGAAGGGAAAGCGGTGCAGGCAAAAGCGCCGCCAGCGCAGCGCTCAGGCGCGGTAGGCCGGGAAGAAGCCCCCGGGCGCGGCCCCTGCGGCAGCCGACAGCTCCTCGTAGGCCTCTGCGTCGCAGATCACTTCGTGGGTGTGCCACGGGACCTCCGCGTTGGCGAAGCCGCGCTTGAACTTATCGAGCGAGTCCCCAGGGTTGACCCCGCCCCCCAGACTGACCGGCAGCCCGAGCTCGCCCCCGAGCCCGATCATCGCCCAGAAGAGGTTCTTCATCGGCGAGTCGTGCAGCGCCTCGTCCGCCGTCCCGCCGAGGTAGTAGTGCAGATAGCCGTCGCTGGCGGCCGCGATCGCGCCGGCGAGCGCCACCCCCTCCCGCTCGGCTAGGACCAGCCAGCTGCGCTCGCTCAGCAGCAGGCGCGCGAAGTAGCTGGTCGGGTAGAGGTAGCGCTTCGCAGCGCCCGTACGCGCCATCGTCTCGGCGTAGGCGCGCTCGAAGTCCCGCAGGTCCCCCATCTCGACCTGGCGGCCGGGAATGAGCCGTGTCCCCCATCCGCGCCGCTCGTTGCGGCGGATCTGCTCGCGCAGGCGCTTGCGAACCCCACCGTCGCCCTCGGCGACATGGACGTGGCTTCTCACCGTGCCCCCGGCCAGGGAGGGGCGCGCGCCGACCCGATCCCGGACGAAGATGCTGACCAGCCCGGTCTCCGACCAGTCCATCCGTGCCGGATCGGGCGGGTCATCAGGGGCGCGGTCCGCGCCCGGATAGCCGTAGGGCGAGGTCGCGTCGACCCTCCCGCTCGAATCGATCGACCGGACGATCAGGGGAAAGTGCAGTTCACGTTCACCCTCGATCGCGAGCGTATGGGTGGCCGCCTCCGCCTCGAGGAAGGGCGGAGAGCGGAAGAACTGCTCGGCGTCGGAGGCGGCCGCCCCCCCGTCCTCGATCAGCCGGGCCTTCACCCGATTACTCGTCGGGCGGCTCGGGCAGGTCCTCCCGAAAGCCGCCCCAGAGCTCGACGTCGATCAGCTCGTCGCCGTGGCGCACGTGCTTGCGCAGGATCCCCTCCTGCTTCCAGCCGTTGTAGATGACGGCCTTCTTCGCCGCCTCGTTGGTGGCGGGGATCCGGCCGTAGACCTTGTGTGCGCCGAACTCCTCGAAGGCCTTCAGGTTGGTGAGCCGCTCGGCCTCCCGCCCCACCCCCCTGCCGCGCACGCGCTCGTCACCCATGATCGCGCCGAGCTCGGGCGCGGTCTGGCGGCGGAGCCCGTACAGCGCCGTGTAGCCGACCGGCTGGTCCATGCCCTCGACCTCGACCGCCCACTTGCGGTCCTCCGAGTCGGGGTCCTTCGATTGCTCGATCGCCCGCTCGACCCAGCGCCGGGCGTCGTCCTCGGAGAACTCATCGCGGTGCTCGAGCAGGTTCGCCGTCGCGGCCGGCGAGTTGAACCAGCGGTGGACGGCCTCGGCGTCCTCCGGGCGAAAGTCCCTGAGCGAAATACCGCGAGCCATCAGCGCTCGCCGGCCTGCTCGCGCTCGGCGGCCAACCCGTCGCCCGCCTGCTCGCGCTCCGCCGCCTGCCTGAGTGGGGAGTCCGGAGGGGAGCCCGCATAAGCGTCGGGGGACACGTTCCCGGCGCCGCCCAGTAGGGCCGCGGGCGTCTTGGCCAGGATCTTCAGATCGAGCCAAAGCGAGCGGTGCTCGACGTACCAGACGTCGAGCTCGATGCGCTCCTCCCAGGGGATCCCGGCCCGGCCGTGGATCTGGGCCCACCCCGTCACCCCGGGGCGCAGATCGAGGCGGCGGAGCTGGCGCGGCGTGTAGAGCTCGACCTGGGCGGGCAGGGTGGCGCGGGGGCCGACGATCCGCATCTCGCCGCGCAGGACGTTGATCAGGTTTGGAAGCTCGTCGAGCGAGTAGCGACGAAGGAAGCGGCCGACGCGGGTCACGCGCGGGTCGTCGGCGGTGACCGCGGTGCCGACGCCGACCGGGTCGGCGCCCTGACGCATCGTGCGGAGCTTGTAGAGCTCGAAGATGCGGCCGTCCCTCCCGACGCGGCGCTGGCGGTAGAAGACGGGCCCCGGCGACTCGAGGCGGATCGCGATCGCGGCGGCCAGCAGAAGCGGCGAGAGAACCGCGAGGCCGACGACGGCGAGGGTGAAGTCGGCCGCCCGGGGCAGTCCCTTGCGTGGTCGAACCGGCGGTTCCGGCACATTCAGGCGCTGCTGCGCTGCACTCGGCACCCTGCCGTCGCTCTGGCTCATCTGGTGCCCTCCACCTTCTCCCAGCCGATCGGGACGGCGCCGGCGCGGAGCCGGTCCCAGAGCCCGACTGCGATCGAGGCGGTCACGATGACGTAGTAGTAGGCGATCCGGAGGGGCAGGGCGGGGATGAATCGCCCGAGCGCCGCGCCCACCAGTAGGGCGAGTTGGAGCGCCATCGTGACGACGTAGACCGAGCCCTGCGAGAGCAGCGGGATGTTGACCGCGAAGGCGATCAAATGCAGCCAGGGGGTCAGGTAGCGGAGCAAGCGGTGCGAATAGATCTCGAGGGCGTAGGCGGGCCCGTAGCCGCGGGGGTCGAGCATCCCCCAGCGCAGCATCACGTCCCAGAGCCCCCACATCATCCGGCGCTTGCGACGGAACTCGCCCTCGACCGTGGGCGCCATCTTCTCCTCCGCGACCGCCTCCGGCTCGTAGACCGCGCGCCAGCCGCGCTTGGTGAGCTCGAAGGGGAAGCCGATGTCCTGGCCGCGGCTCGGGTCGAGCTCGAGGTAGGCCTCCCGGCGGACCGCGTAGATCCCGCCGTTGCCGGCGGTGATGCCGCCGAGCCGCGTCTCCATCGACCGGACGGACATCTCGTAGCGCCAGTAGAGGCCCTCCTGGTTGCCGCCCTCGCCGCCCTCGAAGCGGACCTGGCCGCACGCGTAGCCCACGCGCCCGTCGGAGAAGCGGTCCACCAGACGGCGCAGGGCATCCGGGCGCCAGTAGCTGTTCGCGTCCGAGAAAGCGAGGAGGTCGCCTGTCGCGCTTTGAACCGCCGTGTTTAGGGTGGCGACCTTGCCGCCACGGGGAAGCTCCAGGACCTGATCCGCGCCGGCCGAGCGGGCCAGCTCGGCGGTGCGGTCGGTGGAGCCGTCGGAAGCCACGATCACCTCGAGCAGCTCATCCGGGTAATCGAGCGCGCGGGCGTTGGCGACCTTGCGCTCGATGACGAGCTCCTCGTCGTGGGCGGGGACGATCAGGCTGACTCGCGGTAGTTCGTCGCTTGGCCCATCCGTCATCTCACGGGTCGCGCTGTCGCGCGCCCTCGCGTCGCGTTCGCCGAACACCGCGACGAGAGCCCGCAGCAGGATTGGATAGCCCAGGTGGGCGTAGACGATCAGGCCGACGGCCAGCCAGAAGACGATCTCGAGCGCCATTAGCAGGGGATTATCGGCGGATGGCGGTCATCGCCGCTCCCCGAGCAGGTCGCGATAGAGGGCGATCGTTTGATCGCCGATGCGCGGCCACGAGTAGGTCGTGGCGGCCGCCCGCGTCGCCGCATCGGCCAGGGCGTCCCGAGCGCTTCGGTCGGCGAGCAGCTCGCGAAGCGCGTCGGCCAGGGCGCCGGGGTCCTCGGGCGGGACCAGCCGGGCCGCACCGTGTTCGGCGACCTCCGGGAAGCCGCCGACGGCGCTCAGCACCAGGGGCCGGCCGAAGGCGAGCGCCGTGTAGAGGACGCCCGATTGCTCGATGTTCCGGTACGGCAGGACGACCAGGTCAGCGCGTCGCATGAAGGCGGGAACCTCCGGATCGGTGATGAAGCGGTCGACGAAGCGGACGGTGCCCGGGGCATGGCGGGCCAGCTCCCGGAGCTCGTCCATCGGCATGCGCGGCATACCCACCACCCAAAGCTCTGCGCCCTCGAGTTGCCGGAAGGCCTGCAGCAGCACGTCGGTCCCCTTGTAGGGGCGCACGAGGCCGAAGGCGAGGATCACCGGGCCCTTGACCTCCCGCAGCTCTGCTGGGAGCGGGACCTCGTCCTCCTGGTGGGTCAGGTAGTCGAAGGTGCCGTGCGGGATCACGCGCAGCCGCCGTGGCGGGACGCCGAAATCGCCCTCGAGGCGCCTGGCGCCGTGTTCCGAGTGCACGATCACCGCGTCCATCTCCGCCAGCAGCCGGGTCAGGGTGCGCGCGATGCGGTTCCCCGACTCGGGCAGGCGCCAGTGCATTGTGTAGATCCGCGGCCGCTTGGGGGCGAGCAGCCGACGGTCCAGGGCCGGGATGGGGAGCCACATGTAGTGGACGAGGTCGGCTGCCTCGGCGACGCGGCGGTAGCGGAGCATGTCCGGCAGGTGCTCCGCCGCCCGCAGCAGGCGCCTCCGTCTCGGCCCTACCCCCTCCCGCGAGGAACGCCGGTAGAAGTTCTCCCGGAGCTCATACCCCCGCTCGAGGGGCACCGGGCCGTAGGAGAAGCGGGAGGTCACAAGCTCGACCTGGGCTCCCGCGCGCGCGAGCGCAGCGGCGAGGGCGTGGTCGTACGGTGGCGTGTAGGCGGCCGGGTCGACGAGCTGGACGCGCATGGGCGAGCATTCTCGCCGTGCTGCTCTCCTACTGCGTGGTCAACACGAACGGCCGGGAATTCTTGCTTGCCTGTCTGGACGCGATCGAACGCAACGCGCCTCCAGATCTCGAACACGAGATCCTCGTCCTCGACAACGCCTCCGACGACGGCTCAGCCGAAGCGGTCCGGTCGATGGATCGCGAGATCAGGCTGATCGCGCTCGAGCGGCGCGCCGGCAAGGCCGCCAACGACAGCCGCCTGATCGAGGAGGCGCGCGGCGAGTTCTGCCTGCTCCTCAATGAGGACTCCGAGCTTCAGCCCGGAGCCGTTCCGGCGCTGCTGGGTGCGCTGCGCTCCGACCGGCAGGCGGCGATCGCCGGGGCCCAGCTGCTCTCGCCGGAGGGCCGCCGGGTGCCCTGTGCCTGGCGGCTGCCGAGCGCCGAGACCGCCCTGGCTGGGGCGGCCTTCCTGCATCGCCGGTTCACTGTGGAGAGCGGCGGCGATGCAACCCGCCCGGTCGGCTGGGTTCAATCGAGCGCGATGCTCGTGAGGCGGGAGGCCGCGCTCGAGGTCGGCGGTTTCGATCCCGACTTTTTCGTGTATTCGGACGAGACGGACTTCTGCAAGCGCCTCACGGACGCCGGCTGGCGCGTCCTCTACGTGCCCTCGGCGCGAGCGATCCACCACGATCAGATGGCCCAAGACGCGGCCGGCGCGGAGCGCCGGATCGTCGAGTACCACCGTGGCAGGGACCGCTACCTGCGCAAGCACCTCGGCCCGGCTCAGGCGGTGCTACTGCGACCGCTGCTCGCCTTGCCGTACCTGCTGCGAGCCCTCGCCGCCGTCGTCCTGCCTCGCCATTCGCCCCGCCGCTACTGGCTGCACTCCAGGCAGGCCCTGCTGCCGGGGCGGGGCGAGGGCATCCGGGAGGCGGCCGAGACCTACAACCGGCGCATAGTGTCCTAGCGGTGCGAATCCTCGAAGTCACTCAGATGTGGCCGAGCGAGGAGCATCCCGACCTGGGCAGCTTCCTGGTGCCGCTCACCAGGGAGCTCGAGGCGCTCGGTCAGGAGGTCGAGGTCGCCTCGATCAGCCGGCGCGGCGGCCCCCCGACCGAGTACGCGACCCTGGTCCGCAAGGCCCGGGCGGCCGCCAAGCAGTTCGGGCCCGACGTCGTCTTCGCCCACTTTCTCTTTCCCGCCGGTGCCGCCGGAGCGCTCGCCGCGCGTGCCGCGGGCGTCCCGCTGGTGGTGATGGCGCACGGTCAGGACGTGGCCAACCTCGGCCGGATTCGCGGCGTCACCCCTGCGACCAGCTGGGTGATCCGCCGCTCCTCCGCGGTGATCGCGAACTCGCGCTGGCTCGCGGCCCGATTGACCGAGCAGATTCCCGCGGCCGGACCGAAGATCGAGGTCGCCGACCTCGGTGTCGACTTGGACGCCTTCTCGCCGCGCCCGGCCGCCGACGCGCGCCGCGAGCTCGACTGGGACGGCGAGGGACCGGCCTTCCTCTGCGTCGGCTCGCTGATCGAGCGCAAGAACGTCGTCCGCCTCGCGGAAGCCTTCGCCTCGCTCGGGCGCGGTCGCCTCGCCTTCGTCGGGGACGGGCCGCTGCGCCCCGCCCTGGAGGGAAGGCCCGGCGTGACCCTGACCGGACGGGTTCCGCAGTCGGAGGTGCCGCAATGGGTCGCCGCCTGCGACGTGCTCTGCCAGCCGTCGCTGATCGAGCCCTTCGGCCAGGCGACGCTCGAGGCGATGGCGATGGAGCGCAGCGTGGTCGCCACCATGGTGGGCGGCCCGCCGGAGTACGTCACACCCGAGGCCGGCGTCCTCGTCGAGCCGGAGAACACCGACACCCTGGTGGCCGCCCTGGAGCGGGCGGCCGCGATGCCCACTCCCAACCCCGCCGCCCGCGAGGCCGCCGCCGAGCACGACGTGAAGCTTCAGGCTGCCCGCATGGCCGGGGTACTGGAACGGGCAACAGGTGCCTAGCGGATCGCGTCCTCGTCGCGCTGCTCTGCCTCGATGGTCTCCCGGGTCAGGCGCGGGCCGCGGCGTCGCGCCTCTGGCTCCGCGGGTTCTTCTTCAACGGCCTCCTCCTCTTCCGGCTCCGGCGGGGGCGCCTCGCGAAGGGCCCGGAGACGCGCCACGGCCGCCGACGGGCTGAGCAGCTGGCCCGCCGCCCGGCGCTCCTCCTCGTTCATGAATCCGGTGACCCAGAGCAGGAGCGGATAGGCGAGCCAGAGAGCCGTGCGGCCGGTCAGCCCGCCGAAGCCCGAGGTCGGCAGCAGCAGCTCTCCCAGCAAGACCAGGGCAGCGGCGAGGCCGACCGCCTGGCCGAGACGCAGCCACTCATACGGCACGGCGAACAGGCGCTGGGTGAAGGCGTACATCAGCACGAGCACGACCGCGTAGGAGGCGACCAGCGAGACGCCCGCGCCCACGATCCCCATCGAAGGGAGAAGGGCGAGGTTGAGGCCGACGTTGACCAGCGTCCCGGCCGCCGTCGCCGGGAAGTTGAACTCGGTGCGTCCCGTGCGGCCGAGGATGATCACGAGCACCAGGTAGAGGGCGTAGAGCGTCACACCGGTCGAGACCAGGCCGATCGTCTGGTAGGAGTCGAAGAACTCCGGGGCAGCCAGCGCGCGAACTATCCAGCGCGACAGCAGCCACATCCCCGCGACGACGAAGGCCGTGACCGAGACGAACCACGTGACGATCACGGCGTAGGCCCGACGCGCCTCGTCGTCGTCCTGGATCGAGTAGGCCAGCGGCGGCCAGGCGAGCTGGAAGCCCTTGACCAGCACGTTGACCGCCTGGGCGAACTTGACGGAGAGGCTGTAGAGGCCCGCGTCGCTCAGCCCGACCAGGCGCACGATCAGCAGCCGGTCGATGAAGTTGAGCGAGTAGAGCGAGAGCTCGGCCGGCATCGTCGGCAGGCCCCAGCGCAGCATCCGGCGCAGCACCCCGCGCTCGGGAACCAGACCGAGGCGGTGCCGCTGGCTGAACACCAGCCCGGCCAGGAAGACGGCGCCCGTGCCGTACTGGCCCCAGAGCAGCCCGCTGGCGCCCCGGTCCTCCCCCACGACGAGCCAGACGGTGACCGGGATGGTCACCAGGACGTTTGCGACGGTGAAGGCGAAGTAGGCCTTCGCTCGCTCGTCGATCCGGAAGAGCGCGGTGAGGAACTCGTACATCGTGAAGACCCAGAGGCCGAAGATCGCGATCCGCATCAGCCCGGGGTCCGAGTGATCGAGCAGGAGCTCCGAGAGCGGATCCGCGAGCGGCATCGCCACCGCCATCCCGATCGTCGTAGTCCAGAGCAGCGATGCGAAGGCTGTCCGCACCACCTCAGTGGGCTGCTCCCCCGCCTGGTAGTAGAAGCGAAGCAGCGCCTCGATGATCCCCAGCCGGATCACGATGCTCGCCGCGATCACGCCGGTGATCAGCACCTCGGCGGCGCCGTAGTCGGCCGGGGTCAGGTACCGCGTATAAAGCGGAAGCAGGGCGACCGCGATCAGCTTCGAGACCACGCTCGACGCCGTGTACGCGGCACCCGTCGTCGCCAGCCGGCGGAGGTATCCGGTCATCGGACTAGGCGACTGTAGGAGCGGGGGCGGATTCCCCCTCGGCGGCGTCGGCGGCACGCCGCGGCCACCCGCCCGCACCCACCTCCGCCGCGAGCAGGCCGCCGACCGACAGCAACGCCCAGGTGAGCGGGTCGGTCAAGTAGGCGGCATAGCCGATCGTGTGAACCAGCAGCGCGACGAAGGCGGCCGCGATCCCGATCCGCGCCGGTGTCACCTCATCCCGATCGCCGTCGCCGATGGGCCGGAAGCGAGCGCCGAACCCCGGGGCCATCGATCGCATGCCGGAGAAGGCCGTCCAGAGGGCGGCCGCCAGCAGCACGAGGTAGCCGACCACCCCGATCAAGCCCTGCTCGGCCGCCACCGTGATCGGCTCGGTGTGCGAGATGGTCGTCTCGCCGGGCGGGACGTTCTCCTCGCGGGCGAATTCCTTCGAAAAGGAGGCCGAGCCGTAGCCATAGAGCGGCCGGTTCCGGGCGAGCTCGACCCCTCCACTCGCCAGGCTGCTGTGGCCCTCGGTCACGTCACGGGTGGTCTCGTTCGAACCGCCGGCGAGGAAGAGCACCCCGAGCGCGATCGAGGCGACGGCGACCGGGGTCGCGATCGCCGCCCAGCGGACGCTCCAGCGCAGCCCCGCGAGCACGGCCAGACCGACGAACAGGGCGATGAAGGTGGTCTGGGAGAAGGCGAAGACCAGACCGGCGAAGGTGACGGCGAGGGTGCCGATCAGGACGAACGCGACACGCCGGTCCACCGTCCAGAGCAGGGCGGCGCAGGTGAACAGGATGGCTGTCATCAGGTAGCGCCCGTAGATGTTCGGGTCCCAGAACAGCGAGTTGACCCGGAAATAGAAGTGGAAGTCGTTGGAGGCTTCGAGCTTGCCGTTCCAGAAGATGTGCTCGGTCAGGTACTGGCCGATTCCGATTCCGGCGAGGATCACCGCCTCGGCCAGCACTACGGCGAACGCCAGCCGCAGCAGCCGCCGGTCCCAGGGCGCCATCGCGAACAGGCAGAAGAGCACGGCGAAGGGGACCAGGAAGAAACCGACGTTGCGCGTCGCGAATGCGACGTCGCCCGAGTAGATCGTCTGCAGGGCGTAGAGGGAGATCACCAGCACGATCGCCAGGACGAGAGGCCTCGGTAGCGGGCGGAGCCTGTCCCTGCCGCGCGCGGCGTCCACCGCGGTGGCCAGGACGCCGGCACCGATCGTCGCGTAGAGCGGAATGAGGAGATTGACGGCCTGCTCGCCGGAGACGTGCAGCCTGATCCGGAATGCCATCGTGGCGAGCATCAGCAGCGGGAGCAGGCTCGGCCAGCGCAACATCGCCGCGGCGGCGGCGACGACGACCACTACGGCGGCGACGATCGTTCCCGCGAACTCCAGCGGGTGATCCCGCAACCCTCGGATCTCATCCCAGCCCTGGCCCGCCACGAGCGCGGTCGCGATCGCCATCGCGACCAGCAGTCCGGCGGCACGGAGCCGGGCGTCCGAGACCAGGAGCGCGGCCGAGACCGCGCCGGTCGCCGCGATGCAGCCGGCGACCTCGAGGGCCTCGCTCATGGCGAGGCTCCCGTCGCGGGGATCGTCACGCGCTCACCGGAGACGGCGACGCGATCCGCGTCCTGGAGCTCGAGCTGCAGGTGGTAGGTGCCCGGCCCGGCCGGCCGGCCTGCGGTGTCAAGACCGTTCCAGTCGAAGCAGTGGGCAACGTCACCGCCTTCGAGGGGGTGGGCCGGCGCGAGTACGCGCACGACCTGGTCCGACACATCGACCACCGAGACCTGGACCGTGTCGTCCCGGGTCAGCCGGAAGCAGGCCCGGTAGCGGTCAGGGCGAGTCTTCCAGTGAATTGAGCTCGCGACCGGGCCGTCATGGCGCAGGTGCTGGGTGATCACCATCGCCGCCGCAGTTCCGGCGAGCAGCAGGGCCACCGTCAGCGCGGAGACCAGGGCGACCGGTCGACTGTGCTTGCTCAGATTCCCGAGCCGGTCGTGCTGGCCCCGCCCGCGCCGGCCTTGTCGTCCCCCAGGATCACGGCGACCGGATCCCCCTCCGAGGCGACGCGGATCTCGTTGTCCATCGGCTGCTGCTTCGGGATGCCGACGATCTGCGAGATCACGCCCGCACACTCCTTCCCCTGCTGTTGCGGGTCGAACATGACCACGCTGGTGGTGAAGGGCGAGTCGGTATTGCCGACCGGCGTAGTCCTGTAGCCCTGCTGCTTGAGCGGGCCGGCGAAGGTGGCCGCCAGGCCCGGGGTAGGCGTCCCGTTCAGCACCGCGACCCTGGTCTGCCCGGGCGGGCAGGGGCCCTTGTTCTTGCCGCCGTCGCCCAGCGTGTCCGACTCAGAGTCACCGCCGACGATCCGGCTGACGCCGAACGCGGCGCCCGCGAGCACGATCACGCCGATCAGGGCGATCGCCGCAATCGCCCTCCAGTCGGAGAGCCACGCGGGCCGCTCGCGGCCGTTCGAGGGGCGGCGGCGGCGCTGCTCGAAGCGCCTGCGGCGCTCGGCGGCCTGCCGGGCGAGCTCGGCCCTCCTGAACGCTTCGGCCTCGTTCGGCGCGGTGGCGGCTGCGGCTGCGGCGGCCTGCTCCGGCTCCTTGGCGGCCACCGCCGTCGCGGTCCGCTCGGCCGGCGTGACGGTCTCGCCGTCCTCCGAGCCGGCCTCGACGAGGAAGCTCGCGTTCTCACGCAGGCGGCGAATGTCGCGCGCCTGCGCGAAATAGAGCAGGGCGAGCAGGGCCAGCCCCAGGAACGAGGCGAGGCCCGCGACGGCACCAACATCCTTGAGAAGACTGCTCATGGCCGGGGGAGCGCGGGATGTTAAGCGAGGGTGCTCCGAGGCGAAGCCGAGGAGCAACCCGTCATATGGCGAAGGGTCCCGCCTATGCCGTCATGTCGTCGAGGGTCGGCGCCGCGCTCCTGCGCTGCGTCACCAGCTCGACCGTCTGCTCGGCGAGGTCGGCCTCGTCGCCCGAGCTGACCAGGGACTCGAGGCGGGTGAGAGTCGCATTCACCCATTCCGGGTCCCGCGGGGCGTTCCTGACAGCGCGGACGATGCGCCCCGCCGCCGTCGCCTGCGCGCGCTCGTCGGCGTTGAAGAGCTCCTCGTGCAGCTTCTCGCCGGGCCGGGCACCGACGAACTCGATCGCGATGTCGACCTCGGGCTCGTAGCCGGCGAGGCGAATCATGTTGTGCGCGAGGTCCACGATCTTCACCGGTTCGCCCATCTCGAGCACGAAGACCTCGCCACTCGTGCCCCCGAGGTCACCGGAGCGGATCACCAGCTGGACCGCCTCCGGGATGGTCATGAAGTAGCGCGTCATCTCCGGGTCGGTGACCGTGACCGGTCCGCCGCGCTCGATCTGGCTTCGGAAGATCGGCACGACGCTGCCCGAGGAGGCGAGGACGTTGCCGAACCGGACGGTGACGAAGCGCGTCTGTGGATGCTTGCGGCCCGCGGCCTCGACGATCCACTCCGCAACCGCCTTCGAGGCGCCCATCACCGTCCGCGGGTTGACGGCCTTGTCGGTGGAGACGAGCACGAACCGCTCGCAGCCCGAGGCGACCGCCGTCTCGGCCGTCACCCGGGTGGCGATCGCGTTGTTGCGAATGGCCTCCAGCGGGTTGGCCTCCATCAGCGGGACATGCTTGTAGGCGGCGGCATGGAAGACGACGTTGGGCCTGAAGCGCTGCATCACCTCGAGCATCCGCTCAGGCTCCTTGCAGTCGGCCAACACCGACTCGACCCGGGTGAAGTGGCGCTCTTCGATCATCTCCCGGTCGATGCGGAAGAGGTTGTCCTCGGCGTGGTCGAGGATGACGAGCAGCTTCGGGCGCACCCGGGCGATCTGGCGGACGAGCTCCGATCCGATCGAGCCGCCGGCGCCCGTCACGAGGACCACCTTGTCCTGCATATACGCGCCGACGCGGTCGAGCTCCATCTTCACCGGCTCGCGGCCGAGCACGTCCTCCACCTGAACCTCGCGCAGCTGCCTGGTGAGCTGAACGCCGCCGCGAAGGAGCTCGAAGACGGTGGGCAGCGTCCGCACCGGGACGTCGCGTTCCCGGCACGCGGTGACCACGCGGCCGCGCAGCACACCCGGCGCCGACGGGATCGCGATGAGCACCTCGTCGGGATGGATCTCGTCGAGGATCTCCCCGATCTCCTCCGTGGTCCCGAGGACGTTGAGGCCGTGCAGGCGCATGCCGCGCTTGCGCGGGTCGTCGTCGAGGAAGCCGATCGCCTTCGATCCGAGGTTGGGGTTGAGCTGGAGCTCCCGCGCGACCATCTGCCCTCCCGACCCCGCGCCGACGACGAGCACCCGCCTCGCGCCGCGGACCTCGCGACGCGCGAGCCGCTCGACCAGGATCATCCGCGCGAGCAACCGGGCGCCGCCGATCAGGAAGACCGTCAGCAGGAAGTCGGTGACCACGACCGAGCGCGGGATCTGGTCGTCGAACGGCTTCAGGAGCAGGAAGGTGATCGCGAGGATCGCCGTCGAGATCGCGCAGGCGCGGAGGACCGAGATCATGTCCGGCAGCCGGAAGTAGCGCCACCACTTCTCGTAGAGGCCGGAGACGTAGAAGACGATCAGCTGGCCCGCGACCACGAAGCCGATTGAGCCGGCCAGCATGTGGTCGTAGCGCTCCGGGATGCCGCCCGCGGCGTCGAGGAACCGCAACCTGAAGGCCAGGTAGTACGCCACGGCGACGAGAACTGCGTCTGCGGCGATCTGGATCAGGCGGTGACGCCAGACGGGGTGCTTGAGCCGATCCACGCGACTCGCGAGTGTAGTGGCCCCTATGCTGCCGCGCTCATGACTGATTTCATCGTCGACCCCTTGGTCAACTTCTGTGTGGACGTGATCGGGGCGATCGGCTACGCGGGGATCTTCCTGCTCATGCTGGTCGAGAGCGCCAATGTCCCGATGCCCAGCGAGGCCACCATGCTGTTCGCCGGCTTCAAGGTCTCCGACGGGGACCTCACCCTGTTCGGGATCGTCGCCGCAGGCGTGCTCGGCAACGTGGTCGGTTCCTGGATCGGCTATGCGATCGGATATTGGGGACGCGAGGAGCTGCTCGAGCGCCATCACATCTTCCACGTCAGCCCGAAGCAGATGCAGCGGGTCGAGAACTGGTTCGACCGCTACGGCTCGGTCACGGTCTTCTTCACGCGGATGCTGCCGATCGTCAGGACATTCATCTCGACGCCCGCCGGCGCCGCCCGGATGCCCCTCGGGCGCTTCACCCTCTACACGGCGGCCGGCTGCATTCCCTGGGTGCTGCTGCTCGGGATCATCGGCGTCGAGGTCGGGGACCGCTGGGAGGAGTGGCGCGACAAGCTCCACTACTTCGACTACGTGGTGATCGCCGGGATCATCGGGCTGATCGCCTATGCCTTGATACGCCGGCGCGGAGGGGGTGCCGGCGGCCAGGTCGAGCAGGCGAGGGAGATGCGGGGAGGCTCCGATGATGCGAGGGCGCGCGTCAGCGCGACCCGTGACGCGTCTGAGGAGCAACCCGCTTCGTGATGAGGACGTCGAGGGCGATCGTCCTCGGCGCGGTCCAGGGACCGACCGAACTTCTTCCGGTCTCGAGCTCCGCCCATCTCAACCTGATCCCCTGGCTCCTCGGCTGGAATCGGGAGGACGGCGAGGCAGAGGTGGACCAGACGTTCAGCGTCGCGCTGCACGCCGGCGCGGCGGCGGCGCTGCTGGTCGGACAGCGGCAGGTGATTGCCGAGGAGCTGCGCTCCTTCGACACACGCAAGGCGTCGGTGCTCGCGCTCTCCTTCCTGCCGGCGGCGCTGTGCGGCGTCGTGCTCGAGCGACTGATCGAACGGCATCTCGGCGGCCCGCTTCCCACCGCGGCCGGCCTGCTGGCCGGGGCCGGGGCGATGGTCGCCGCGGATCGCAAGCCGCAGAGCCGGGACCGTGGCCAGGCCACACCCGCCGACGGCCTGGCCCTCGGCTTCGCGCAGGCGGCCGCTCTCGCCCCGGGGATCTCGCGCAACGGCGCCACGCTGACCGTAGCCCGCTGGCAGGGGTTCACCCGGCAGCACGCGAACATGCTCTCGCGGACGGTGGCCCTGCCGGTGATCGTCGGCGCGGCGGTGGTCAAGGGGGCACGGCTCCGGCGCCGCCGGCTGCCGCCGGGACAGGGCGCGGCGTTCGCAGCGGGAACCGCCGCCTCCTTCGCCTCGACGCTCGCCTCTCAGGCCCTGATCAAGATCGTGGAGCGAGACAGCGCGCTCTGGCCCTACGCCGCCTACCGAGCGGGCCTCGCGGGCGTGGTGTTGGGACGGCTCCTACTGCGCTCACGCCGGCGCCGCGCGGAGCTTCGCGGTTTCGGGCAGCCGGACGGCTTCGTCTCGGGCGATGGGCGGCCAGCCGCCGGAAACGGCGCCCCGACTTGGGTGCCGGCCTCCGGCTCCGGCCCGGCGTCAGAGTTCCCCTCGCGTGGGGAATCGCCGTGAGCGAGGACGCGTACGCGCGAGCCGGCGTCAGCCAGGGGGACGCCGACGCTGCCGTCGCGTCCCTCGTCGCGGCGCTCTCCGCATCGCGTGCGGGCGAGAGCCGCCAGGTCCTGGCGAGCGGCCATTACGCGAACGTCGTCCGCCTCGATGAGCGCACCGGCATCGCCCTGAGCACCGACGGCGTCGGCACCAAGCTGATGGTCGCCGAGCAGTTGGGCCGCTGGGACACCGTCGGGATCGATTGCGTGGCGATGAACGTCAACGACGTGGTCTGCGTCGGGGCCGAGCCGCTCGCGATGGTCGACTACCTGGCGGTGGACCGCGCCGATGCTGAGGTCGCGGGCGCGATCGGCGCGGGCCTTGCGCGCGGCGCCGAGCTGGCGGGGGTCGAGATCGTCGGCGGGGAGCTCGCCCAGCTCGGGGAGATCATCAACGGCCTCGACCTGGCCGGCGCCTGCTTCGGTGTGGTCGCCCTGGACTCGCTGGTCACCGGCGCCTCGATCGAGCCGGGCGATCCAGTCATCGGCCTGCCCTCCTCCGGGCTCCATTCCAACGGCTACACCCTCGCCCGCTCGGCCCTCGCCGAGATTCCCTTCGACGACGAGCGCCTCGGGCGGCCCCTCGGCGATGTGCTGCTGGAGCCGACCGAGATCTACGTGAAGTCGATCGTCGAGCTGCTTCGCTCCGATCTCGACGTCCGCGGCCTCGCGCACATCACCTCGGGGGGCCTCAACAACCTGCTGCGGCTCGAAGCCGAAGTCGGCTACCAGATCGACGAGCCGCTGCCAGTCCCGCCGATCTTCAACCTGATCCAGGAACTGGGGGGCGTCGGCGACGACGAGATGCACGAGGTCTTCAACATGGGCTGCGGGTTCTGCGTCGTGGTCGCGGCCTCCGACGAGGACTCCGCGCTGAAGCGCCTCCGCGCGCACCACCCAGACGCGAAATGGATCGGCCGGGCGGTAGCGGGACAAGCTGAGATCAGGCGGGTTCCCTAGCGGCGCGGGGGACTTTCAGCGGTAGTCGTTCTCCTTGAGCTCGATCACCCAGGCGCGGCGCTCAGCGATCTTGCCTTCGCGCATGACGAACACCTCGGCCATGGACATGCGCGTCTCCCCGCCGGCGGCGCGCCTCGCCGTCCCCGTGAGCTCCGCCATGACGACTTCGCCTTCCTCGACCATGCGCACGACCTCCAACTCGGGAGGGTCGATGCATTCGGGTGCGCCGTCGATCGCCTTGTCGTAGGCCTCCTTGCCGCTCAGGCGGAAGGCCCCGAAGACGGTCCACCCGATGTCGTCGGTCAAGCAAGAGAGGATTTGCTCGTGATCGTTCTTGCGGAAGCCGTCCAGGTAGGTGTTGACGGCCTCGATGTTCCGCGAGATGTCTGCGCGTTGTTGCAACTACATCTCCTCTCTGACGTGATTACCGATGCCCATATGGACCGGCTCACGGCGCGGGAATCATCGGCGGAAGTGGAGTTGGCGTCCTGATCGCACGGTTGCCTGCGCGTTAGGCGCGCTCCCAGAGCGTCCCGGTCAGCGCCGAGACGGGCCTCAGCTTCCAGTCCCGCGCCAGCACCCAGAGTTCGGCCTCAACCGTCGGTCCCGGCCGTTCGGCAAGTACCTCGAGCTCACGAGATGCGCAGCGGCCGAAGCGGCCGATCGCGTCGAGTGGTTCCAGCGCGCCCTCGTTCACCTGCTTCGCGCCTGCGCTGAGCGCAGCGGCGCGCATCCTTTCCGGATCGACGGAAGCGCTGCCCCAGGCGCCGCTGCGACCGCCATCCTCGGAGACGAATAGCGCCGACGGCAAGCTGATCCTCTCCCTGCCCTTGCTGCTGCGATGTACCGCGTCCGCGTCCCGCGCCTCCTGGGGCGGGTCCCGGACCTCCTCCAGGTCGGCGCCGAACGCCTCGGTGATCGCGTGGGAGCGGAGATCCACCTCGAAGCGCTGTCGGTCGATCCCGGCGCGCCCGGCGGCCGCGATCAGTGCGTCGGCGTGGTCGAGCTTGGTTCGCTCGAACATGATTCCCTCTCGCAACTTGCGCAGGTAGCGGTAACCGGCCTCCCAGCCCTGCTCGGCGGCGGCCTTGACCGCCTGGCAGGCGGGGTAGGTCGAATCCAGCGGGTTCTGCGTCCAGATCCTCGGGTCGCAAGGCATCCCACCCGCCGCCGCATCCTCGAGCCACTGCGAGACGACCCGGAGGAGGTCCGCGCGCTCGTAGCTGCGCGCCAATCCCCCCATCACCCAGGCGAACTCGAGCTCTCCCTCGAACTCCCACATCAGTCGCCGCAGCGCGGGTTCAGCGGCCCAGGACCAGGGACAAGCGGGATCGGTGTAGAAGCGAACCTGGACAGTCATCATTGCGGTCGGGCGCTCGCAGCGGCGGCTCCGGTCGCGGGCGAAAATACAGCCGATGGACGAAGAGAAGCTTTGGAACGCTTGAGCTCGACAGTGCTCTCAGGCCGCTACCGGCTCGAGTCGAAGCTGGGCTCAGGCGGCATGTCGACCGTCTACCTCGCTGTCGACGAGGTTCTCGATCGCCACGTCGCCATCAAGCTGCTTCATCGCGAGATCTCGGAGGAGGCCGACCAGCTCGAGCGCTTCCGCCGCGAGGCCCGGGCGGCGGCGCGACTCTCCCACCCGAATCTGGTCGGAGTGATCGACGCCGGCGAGGACGACGGCCGGCCGTACATCGTCTTCGAGTACATCAAAGGGCGCACTTTGAAGCGGCGCCTCCAGGAGGAGGGCCGCCTGCCGGTGGACGAGGCGGTCGCCTACGCGATCGAAATCGGCCGCGGCCTGACCGCCGCCCATGCCCGCAAGCTCGTCCACCGTGATGTGAAGCCGCAGAACGTGCTGATCGATCCCGACGGGCGCGCCAAGGTGACCGACTTCGGCATCGCCCGCTCACTGGAGCAACAGGGGATGACCGCGACCGGCAGGGTCCTCGGGACCACGGACTACGTCTCGCCGGAGCAGGCGATGGGCGAGGACGTCGACGAGCGCTCGGACGCCTACTCCCTGGGAGTCGTGCTCTACGAGATGCTCACCGGTGACGTTCCGTTCCGGGCCGAGACGCAGGTCGGCGTTGCGATGAAGCACGTCAACGAGCCGATGCCAGACGTGCAGACGAAGCGACCCGAGGTTTCGGCCGCGGTCGCCTCGGTCGTCGACCGCGCGACCACCAAGGACCCGCGAGACCGCTACGGGACAGTCGCCGAGATGGTCCGCGACCTCGAGCAGACCCTCGAAGTCGAAGCGGCGCGACGGGGTGGAACCAGCGGCGAGGCGACCAGCGTGCTCGAATCGGTTCCCGCAAACCGGCGGCGCCTCGGGCGACGCCGCCGGATCTCGGGTCCCGGGATCGCGCTCGCGATCGTGGTGCTCGCCCTCGCCGCGGCGGCGGTGATCTTCGCCAGCAGGCTCGATCTCGGAGACGAGGAGGCGCCGAGCGGCGGCGGCAGCTCTGAAGCGCGGCTGTCCGGCGACGCCGCCAGCGAGTTCGACCCCGAGGGGGACGGGCAGGAGACTGGCACCGAGGAGCAGGCTGTTGACGGCAATCCCACCGGGACCGCCTGGTCGAGCGAGCACTACGACAGCTCCGACTTCGGCGGACTCAAAAACGGCGTGGGCCTGGCGATCGACGCTGGGGGGTCGGTCGCAGCGAAGTCGATCGTGATCCGGGCGCTGACGCCCGGATACGACGCCGAGATCTACGAGGTCAATGGCCCACCGCCAAGCTCTCCGTCGGACTGGGGGCCGCCGGTGGGGTCGATCAGCGACGGCGGTGAACGCGAAGCCGTGAGCCTGCCCGGCAAGGCGGCGCAATCGTTCCTGATCTGGATCACGAAGGCACCGACCGCGAGCGACGACCCGAGCCGCTACCAGATGGAGATCTCGGACGTCCAGCTCTTCAAGTAGCCCCGGTTAGAACTCGAAGCTCTTGGCCTTCTCGTAGCGCTCGATCGCCAGCCTGACCAGGCGGTCGCAGAGATCTGGATAGGCGATGCCGTCGGCCTCGAAGAGCTTGCCGTAGACGCTGGTCTCGGTGAAGCCGGGAATCGTGTTGAGCTCGTTGACGAGCACCTCCTCGCCGTCCACGAAGAAATCGCAGCGGGCGAGGCCGCTGCAGCCGCAGAGGGTGAATACCCGGACCGCGAGGTCGCGCACCCGCTCCCTGGCGGTGTCTGAGATCTCTGCCGGGATCCGCAGCTCCATGCCGCCCTCCGCGTACTTGGACTCGTAGTCGTACCAGTCGGATGACTTGGTGACGATCTCTCCTGGAGGCGAGGCCACCGGCTCATCGTTCCCGAGCAGGGAGCACTCGACCTCCTTGCCGGGGGCCGGCGCCTCGATGATCACCCGCGGGTCGTGGCGACGGGCGTCGGTGACCGCCCGATCGAGTTCCTCCTCCCCGGAGGCGGGTGCGATGCCGACGCTCGAGCCGAGCCGCGCCGGCTTCACCCAGACGGGCTGACCGAAGCCCGCGGCGGTCTCCCGCCAGCCGTCCTCCCCCGCGCGGCAGAAGTCAACCTGCGGAATCGCCCGGCGCGCCAGCAGATCCTTGAAGACGAGCTTGTCCATGCAGATCGCCGAGGACTCGACATCCGAGCCCGCATACGGCACATCGAGCACCTCGAGGAGGCCCTGAACGCTGCCGTCCTCGCCGCCCGGACCGTGCAGGACCGGGAAGACCGCGTCGCAGCCAAGCAGACCTTCCCCCGGCGCGAACTCGACCGGCTCACCTCCCGCGGTCCAGCGGCCGTCGCGGCTGATCGTCACCTCGGCGGTGTCGTGTCCCGCCTCGCGCAGCCCCGCCGCCACCGAGGCCGCCGAGTTCAGCGAGACCTCATGCTCGCTCGAGATCCCGCCGCCGAGGACGGCGATCTTCATCAGTCGGGACCTCCTCCGCTTCGCGTCCGGGGGTCCCTCATGGCGTCGGGGTGGTCGTGGTCGTCGGCGACGCGACTCCGACGGAGATCGTCACCGTGTCGCCTCGGCGACCGCGCGAGCCAGCGGGCGGGAACACGGAGATCACGCGGCCCACCTGACTGGGATCGTCGGTGGTCTCCTCCGTGACGGCCGGAGTGAAGCCGGCCTTCTTGAGGGCCGTCACCGCCGCCTTGCGGGCCTGACCGATGACGTCGGGCACGGTGATGGCGCCGGTCGAGGCGAAGATGGTCACCTGTGAGCCCCTGGCGACCAGCTTGCCGGCGCCGGGGCTCTGGCTCAGCACCTGTCCCTCGGGCTCGGTCGAGTCGCGCTGAACGAGGATGCCCGAGAGGCCGGCGTTTTGCAGCGCCGCCAGGGCCGCCTGGTCATCGAGGCCGACCACGCCGGGCACCTCGACCTGGTTGGTGCCGCGGGAGACCAGCACGGTCACCACCTGGCTAGTGGAGAGCTGGGTGCCGGCCGCCGGCTCGGTGGCGATCGCGCGCCCCTTGGGCACCGTGATCGAGAACTCCTCCCTGGTCGTCACCTTGAATCCGGCCTTCTCCAGTCGCGTCGTCGCGTCGGCCAGGCTCAGGCCGGCGACGTCCGGTACCGCGACGATCGCGGGCCCCGAGCTGACGCTGAGCGTCACCGTCGAGCCCTCCTCGGCCTTGCCGCCGCCACGGTCGGTGGGAATCGGGTCCTGCTCGACCACCTGGTTCCGCGGCGCCCCGCTGGGCACCGCCTTGATCGCGACGTCGAAGCCCTTGCCGTCCAGGATCTCAGTGGCGGCGCCGACGTCCTGCCCGATCACGTCAGGGACCGCCACATGCGAGGGGCGGGTCAGCGCGAAGGCGACGAGCGCGGCAACCCCCGCGGCGAGCAGGGCGAGAACGATCCAGCGCCAGCGGCGCCGGCGGCGCTCGCGCTCCAGCTCCTCTTCCTCGTCGTAGGGCTCCTCCTCACCGGGGATGTCCGCCTCGCCCTCGGGACTGACGGCGGCATAGGCCGCGGTGTCCTGGGCGCGGGGGGTGTCGGGTGCCTTCTCGGCGGCGTCGAGTGCCTTGAGGAAGGCGTCCGCGTCCTTGAAACGGGCGTCCGGGTCCTTGGCGAGCGCCCGCATCGCCACCGCGTCGAGCGCCGGCGGGACGTTCGGGTTGATCGCGCTCGGCCGTCGGGGCGCCTCGGAGACCTGCTTGAGAGCGACGGCGACCGCGCTGTCACCCTCGAACGGCACCCTCCCGGTGAGCGCCTCGTAGAGGATCACCCCGATCGAATAGATGTCCGAGCGCGGCGTGGTCGGCTTGCCCTGCGCCTGCTCGGGCGAGATGTACTGCGCCGTGCCCATCACCGAGCCGGTGGCGGTGATGTCGGAGTTCTCGCCGGCGCGAGCGATGCCGAAATCCGCCACCCGCGCGCGCCCCTCGTCATCGATCAGGACGTTCTGCGGCTTCAGGTCGCGGTGCACGATCCCCTTGCGGTGGGCGAAGCGCGCCGCGTTCAGGATCTGGCGGGTGAAGTCGATCGCGTCCTTGGGGCTCATCCCACCCTTGACCAAGTCCTTCATGGAGGGGCCGTCGACGTACTCCATGGCGATGAAGAAGGTGCCGTCGAAGGCGCCGCGATCGAAGATCCCGACGACGTTCGGGTGCTGGAGCCCGGCGGCGGCCTGCGCCTCCCGCTGAAAGCGCTCGACGAACTCGGCGTCCTGGGCGAAGCGCTCGTGGAGGATCTTGATCGCGACCTTGCGGTCGAGCTCGGTGTCGTCGGCGAGCCATACGTCGGCCATCCCGCCCGAACCGATCTTCCGGTCGAGTCTGTAGCGCTCGTCGACGACCGTGCCGCGCTCCGGCTCAGCCACCGGAATCACCCTGGAGGATCGATTCGGCGACCGCCTTGAAGATCGGGCCGCAGGTCGGGCCGCCGAAGCCGCTGGTCCGCTCCACGATGCAGGAGATCGCGATCTGTGGATCGCTCGCCGGTGCGAAGCCGATGAACCAGGCGTCGTTGACGCCGGGCGAGAGCTCCGCCGTACCGGTCTTGCCGGCGACGTCGATGCCCGAAACCGCACCGGCCGTGCCGGTTCCCTCCGCGACCACGTTTTGCATCATCTCGTTGAGCGTCGACGCGGTGTCCTCGCTCATGACGCGGCTCTGACGGGCAGGGTCGAGCCTCGTCTCGCGCCCGTCGGGATCGATCACCCTCGACCAGAGCCGCGGCTCCATGAGCTCACCGTTGTTGGCGACCGCCGCCGCGACCTCGGCCATCTGCAGCGGCGTGACGCGCAGGCGTTCCTGCCCGATTGCGACCCGCCCGATGTCGATCGGGTCGCTGGGGCCGAGGAGCTTGTTCCCATCGAAGACCCCGCTGGTGGCCAGCTGGAAACCGGGATAGTCGAGGCGCGGCTTGGCGTCGAAGCCGAAGCGGGCCATGTACTCGAACATCGTGTCCTTGCCGAGCCTCTCGCCTGCCTGCGCCCACCAGGTGTTGACCGAGTTGGTGAGAGCGGTCGTCATGTCGATGGTCCCGAACTGCTCCCCGCCGGAGTTGTTGAGCGGCACGCCGTCGATCTCGACCGGGGAGCGCCCACTCAGGGTCGAGCTGGGGGTGAACTCGCCGCTGTCGAGCGCGGCTGTCGCGGTCACGACCTTCATCGTCGACCCCGGCGGATAACCCGCCTGCGTCGCGCGGTTGAAGAGCGGAGCGCTGTCGTCGCGGTTGAACTGCGCGAAGCGCTTCGGGATCTGGTTGGGGTCGTACTCGGGGATGCTCACCATCGCCCTGACCTCGCCGGTCGAAGGGACGATCGCCACGACCGAGCCGCGGCGGCCGGCCAGTCCGTTCACTGCGGCCTCCTGGGCGGACGGGTCGAGCGACGACTGCACCTTGTCCCCGACCTGGGCGTGGCCCTGGAGCTCGTCGAGGATCGAGAGGAACTCGGTCTTGTTGCCGACCAGCTCATCGTTGTGGGAGAGCTCGAAGCCGACCCGGCCCTGGGTCACGAAGCTGTAGCCGATCGGGTTTCCGAACAGGCCGCCCTGGGGGTACTGGCGCACGTAGACCCTGTTGTTGCCGCTGCCGACGGGCCGTGAGCGGGCGATCACCGATCCGTCGGCGGCGAGGATGTCGCCGCGCTTGATCTGCTGCTCCTCGAGCAGCGGCCTGCGGTTCGCCTGGTTCGCCTTCAGGTCGTCGGCGTCGAAGATCGACCAGTACGAGGTGAACCCGAAGAGCAGGGCGTAGAGAATCAGCAGGAAGCCGAAGAGCTTGATGATCTGCCTGTTCATCAGCCGATCCTCGTCTGGCTCTGAAGCCGCACGCGGCGGCGAGCCTTGTCCGAAACCATCAGGAGCAGGGCGAGCAGGACGAAGTTGGCGATGATCGAGCTGCCGCCGTAGCTGATGAAGGGCAGGGTGACGCCGGTCAGAGGGATCACCCGTGTGACTCCCCCGATGATCACGAACGCCTGCAGGGCGAAGATCGTCGTCAGACCTGTTGCGAGCAGCTTCGAGAAGCCGTCCTCGGCGAGGATCGCCGTCTTGTAGCCGCGCTCGGCGATCAGCGCGTAGATCAGAACTACCGCCGCGCCACCGAAGAGCCCGAGCTCATCGACTATTACCGCGTAGATGAAGTCGGTGTGCGGGGCCGGCAGGATCGCGCAGCGGTCCGGGAAGTCGCTGTCGCACCCGGGCAGTTGCACGAGGGAATCGCCCAGACCTCTGCCGAACAGTCCGCCGTCCGCCTGGGCGAAGATCGACTGGGAGAGCTGATAGCCGGAGCCGCCGGCGTCGTGGAAGGGATCCAGCCAGATGTCGAAGCGCTCCTGGATGTGCGGCGCCGTCTGGGCGAAAAACCACGCCCCGATCACGAACATCGCGAGGCCGATGACCACGAAGGAGAGCCGGCCGGTCGCGACGTAGATCAGTGCGAGGAAGGCGCCGAAGAACATCACCGAGCTGCCCAGGTCGCGGATGAAGACCAGGAGGACCATTGCCGCGCCCCAGACGACGAGCAGGGGACCGAGGTGCTTGATCGGGGGCAGGACGAGCCCGAAGACGTTGCGAGCGCCGACCACCAGCACCTCCCGGTGCTCGTTCAGGTAGCTCGCCAGGAAGACGACGATGCAGATCTTCGCCAGCTCGGTCGGCTGGAAGGTGATCGGCCCGAGGTCCACCGCGAGGAACGCATCGTTCGTCTGATGGCCGAGGAAGCGGGGCGTGATCAGGAGGACGATCCCCGCCAGCGCGATCACGTAGCGGTACCGCTCGAGCGCCTCGTAAGGGCGCAGGAAGATGATCGTCGCGGAGAAGAGGATGAGCCCGAGGACGAACCAGTTGGCCTGGTCCCGGGCGAGGCCCTCGTCCAGTCGGAAGAGCATCACCATGCCGAAGGCGGCTAGCAGGGCGACCAGGGGAAACAGGTACGGGTCGGCGTCCGGAAGCCTGATCCGGATGACGATGTGGGTGGCGACGCAGAGGGCGAGGAAGTAGCCGCCGTAGAGCACGCTCAGGTTGCCGAGCTGATCCGAGTTGGTGATCAGCACGGCGGTGAATCCGGCCGTCACCAGGAGGGCGACCGGGATCAGGGCGAAAAGCTCGCGAGTGCGCGCGCTCAACGCTTCTGCGCCTGCTTCTGCTTGCGGGCGGCCGCCTGCTGTTTCCGCTGTTGTGCCTTCTGTTTGGCCGCCTGCTGCGCGGCCCGGGCGGCTGCAGCGCGTTGGGCCGCCCCCTCCCTCTGGTTGATGTCGCTGATGAAGTCCGTCGCGTCGTCCTTCCCGCGAAGGTCATGGTCGGTCACCGCCCTCTGGCGTTCCTCCGACAGCGTCCCGACCTGCACCGGGATCGACGACTGCTCGGAGTAGAGGTTCACACCCAGCGGCAGCTCATACGGGAGCCCCCTGTAGACCGCCACGTTCCCCTGGTCGTCGGTGCCAAGGAAGTAGATCGAGCGGACGAAGAGCACCGCGCCGGCCACCACGGCCGCGACGACCAGCAGCCCCGCGGCCCACCGCAGCGCCCGCCGGCGCCGCGACGGTGTCGGCATCCTTCCCTGCCCGCGGAGCCGGTCGGTCGCCGCCCGCATCCGCTCACCGGTCAGGCCGGCCTGCTCGGCCGTGCGCGAGACCAGGGTCGCGCCCTCCTCCTCCTGCGCGCCGGCATCGGCGAGCCGGAAGGCGACCGCCGTGATGTTGTCTCGGCCGCCGCCACGATTCGCCGCGTCGACGAGCTTGTTGACGGCGCTCCGCAGGCCCCGCGAGCCCGTCAGGATCTCCCGAATCTCCTCGTCGGAGACCATCGTCGTTAGACCGTCGCTGCAGAGCAGGAAGACGTCACCGTCGCGGGCGGGAAAGGTCATCGTGTCGACGTTCACGTCCGGCTCCGGCCCGAGGGCGCGGGTGATGATCGAGCGCTGCGGGTGCTCCTCGGCCTGCTCCTCGGTGAGGCGTCCCTGGCGGCGCAGCTCCTCGACCAGAGAGTGGTCCTTGGTCAGGCGCTTGAGCTGGCCGTCGCGCAGCAGGTAGGCGCGGCTGTCGCCAACGTGGCCGAGCGCGACCTCGTCGTCGCGCAGCATCGCCGCCGTCAGCGTGGTCCCCATCCCCGCGCGCGAGGAGTCCTTCTGCGCGAGCTGGTGGATCTCGCGGTTCGCCTTCTGCGCGATCTCTTCGAGCTGGCCCTCCGCGGGGGCACCCTCGTCCCGCGGGCCGCGCTCGAAGGCGCCGGCGGCGATCCGCGAGGCGACCTCGCCTGCCTGGGCGCCGCCCATTCCGTCGGCGACCGCGAAAAGCGGGGCCCTCGCGAAGTAGGAGTCCTCGTTGGCGTGCCGCTGCCGCCCGGTGTCGGTCTTGTGTGCCTCCTCAGCGACTTTCAGCATCAGGACACCTCGAAGCGGAACTCAGTGTCCCCGATCCGGATCGCATCGCCTGGCTGAAGCTCGGCCTCGCCGTGCAACTCGCGCGAGTTGAGGAGCGTTCCGTTCGTCGAGTTCATGTCCTCGACGAAATATGCCCCGGAGCGGTTGAACACGCGTGCATGGATCCCGGAGGCATAGCGATCGTCGAGGCGGATGTCGGCGTCCGCGGAGCGTCCGAGTGAGATTCCGCCGAAGAGGTCGAAGTGCTCCCCCTTATTGAGCCCGCCCCCTTCCTCGACCACCAGGAAAGCATCGGTCCCCGCCGGTTCGACGCCGGCGGCCTCGTGATAGCCGGTCTCGAACCCCGGGGTGGCCGTGCCCCGCAGGTCCTTCAGCGAGCTCCGGGTCACCCAGAGCAGGAAGAGGAAGAGCACGGCAAGAAAGCCGAACTTGAGCGCAACCGCGAGCGGCTCGAGATCGCTATTCACTGCTCGATGTCGAAGGCGAAGACCTTGGTTCCGAGAGTGATCTCGTCGCCCGGCGACAGTCGGGCGTTGGCGACCCGGCGGCCGTTGACCTTGACCCCGTTGGTCGAGTTGAGGTCGACGATCTGCCAGTCCCCGACGTCGGAGCGGCGCAACTCGGCGTGGCGCCGCGAGATGTTGGGATCGTCGATGACGCAGTCGTTCTCCTTCGAGCGGCCCAGTGTCGCGGTGGGCCCATCCAGGACGTAGCGCCGGTCGTCGACCGAGACGATCGCCCGGGTCTCGGAGAAGGCCGCATCCGGACGGCGCTTGGAGCGCGCCTTCTGCGCCTGGGTCGCGGAGTAGACCATCGTGTGGCCGTGCTCGCCCTGCTCGGGCTCGGCGCCCTGCCGCTGCGGGGGCCTGACCAGACGGGTCTGGATTCCGAACTCGCCGAGGCGGAGGCGCTCGTCCTGGTCGAGATGGACGACCGGCCGGGTGAGCAGGTCGTAGTCGTGGTGGCGCGCGTGCTCGAGCAGGTGGCCGCTCAGCTCCTGGGCGAGCGAGGACTCGTAGTCCTTGAAGCGCTCGTAGTCCTCGGGACAGAGCCAGACGGTGTACTCATTCGGCACGTAGACCCGCTGTACCGACGCCGTCTTGTGGGCGTCCATCTCCTTGGCGAGCTTGCGCGCGATCTCCACCGGCTGCACGCCGGAACTGAAGGCGCGGCTGAAGACGCCTTCTACAAGGCCCTCAATGCGGGCTTCAAGGTTGCGCAGAACGCTGATCGGGAGCTCCTCGGGTCGGTTGGCCGGCGTCTCGTGTTGAGCCGGAGCGAAATGCTAGTGGGGTTCGCTACGCAGGCGCATCGGAGCCGCGCTCCTCGAGAGGGGGCCGCGGGTAGGGCTCAGCCGCGCCTAGGCGGCGCGTGAGCAGGGCCGCTACCACGGCCGCCAGCAGAGCTCCGAAGAGCAGTCCCGGCGGGCTGGAGCCGCCGGCCACGAGGCGAAGCGCCGTGATCAGCCCCGCCGCCCAGATCAGCGCCCCGAGCGCGTCGAGCACGGGCGTCCTGCCGCGAATGAGCATGGGCAGGACCCAGGCGGCGAGCGCGAAGACGCCCGCCCCGGCGAGCACCGAGCCGTCGATCAGCGGGGCGACCACGTCACCGACGGCGATCCTCGCCGAATCCGCCCAATGGGCGGGTGCATCCGCCACGGGGCCGAGCAGAAGCGTTCGGTGGGCGACCTCCTCCCAGGCGGCGAGCCAGAGATAGCCGATGCTGCCGAGCAACGCGCGTCCGGCAGCGCCGCGGGTGAGCCCGGCGAGCGCCGGATAGACCGGCCCCAACCCGGCGAGCCCGAGGATCGGCGCTAGCCCGGGCAGGGCGATCGCCGCGGGATCGATCGCGGCCAGCAGCAGCGGGGCACCAAGGACGAGGACGAGCGCGGCGACACCCGGCTCGCCGGCACCGAGCACGAGCCAGAGGAAGGCCAGCGCGAGCTGGAGCGCGTAGGCCGGGCGTGGCCGACCTATCGCGAGGGCGCCGGGGAGCAAGGCGGCTAGCGCGATGGGCGCCGGGGCGCCGGTCGCGATCAGCGCCGCGAGGCCGAGCGCGGCGACGCCGGCGGCCGGGAGAAAGCGGGTGACCTCCGGGCGGCGGCGCGGCTCCAGGAAGGCCTCGCCGTCGATACCGGCGATTGGGGGCAGCGGCTCACCATCGAGCTCGCCGGTATGGCCGGCGAGGGCCGCTCCCAGCTCGGAGGCGAGGGGTCGCTCCTCGGGATCGGGATCTAGGGCGGCGTCGATCGCCTGGGTCATCTGATCGGGAAGCTCCGGGCGCACCGCGGCGAGGGGCGCGATCGGCTCACCGATCGCGCGGGCGGTCGCGGCGGGGCCCTCGCGGAGCAGCGGGTGCTCCCCGCAGAGGCACTCGTACAGGGTCAGCGCCAGCGAGTAGACGTCAGCCGCGGGACCCGGGCGCAGGCCGTCTGCCTGCTCGGGCGCCATGTAGGCGAGCGTCCCGACGACCGCACCGGTGGCCGTCAGCGTCTTCTCACCGGCGATGCGGGCGATCCCGAAGTCGACGAGCTTCGCCTGCTCGCCGCTCTCGACCAGGATGTTCTCGGGCTTCACGTCGCGATGGACGACTCCCGCGCGATGTGCGGCGGTCAACGCGGCGGCGGCATCAGCGCCGACTCGCGCAACGAGCCGGTCCGTGAGCTCCCCTCGCCTCCCGAGAGCGCGCAGGGTCTCTCCCTCGATCAGCTCGGAGACCAGGTAGGCGCGTTCGCCGTCGGTCGCGAGCTCGTACAGGGTCGCGATGTTCCGGTGGGTGAGGCGCGCAACGGCCTGCGCCTCGCGCGTGACCCGCGGCGCGCCGTGCTCGCGGTCGATCACCTTCACCGCGACGGGGCGCTGCAGCCTCTCGTCCCAGGCGCGATAGACCGTTCCGAAGCCGCCGCTTCCGATCCGGTCCTCAATTCGGAATCTCCCCAGAACCACCTCACCGACCATGGCCGCTATGAGTTCGCTCCCGGACCATCTTTTCCTGTAGACCGCATAGAACGGGTTCTCCTCGGCTCCGCCTCGGAGCACCCTCGCATCTACTGAATTACATGCGTCAAGGGCCCTGTTCATACTGATGCGCGGTTTTGGCATTCCTCGATTCCGAACAAGACGAGCTGGTCCTCGAGGACGAGCCGCCCGAGCGCCCTCGGCGCAGGGTCGGGGGGCCCCAAAGGCGACGGCAGCAGTTCCTCGTCCGACGCCTGATCGGCGTCGGGGTGGGCCTGGCATTCCTGATCCTGATCGTGATCGCGTTTCGAGGCTGCCTCGAGGCCCGCTCGGACCGGGGCCTGCGCAACTACGACTCGGACGTCGCGACGATCATGCAGCAGTCCGAGCAGAGCGGAAGGGACTTCTTCAACCTGCTCAACAGAACCGGCGGGACCTCGAGCTCGCTCGATGCGCAGCAGGAGGTCCTGCGGCAGCGGGACACCTCTCAGACGCTCCTCGATCGCGCCGACGACATTGATGCGCCGGGCCAGATGGACGACGCGCAGAACGCGGTGATCCAGACACTGACGTTACGCCGCGACGCCCTGAGCTCGATCGCGGAGAGCGTCCCCCAGGCCACCGCCCGGACCCAGACGGGCAACGCGATCACAGCGATCACCAACGCGATGGGCTCGCTCTACGCGAGTGACGTGCTCTGGACGCAGATCGCCAAGCCCGAGATCGAAAACGTCCTCGAGGACGAGGGTGTGGACGCGACACCACTGCCCAACGGGAGATTCATGCCGGCCAACGCCACGGACTTCCTGAACCAGACCACCCTCGTCACCAAGCTCAATGCGCTCACCGGGCAGACCGCGACGACCGGGGGGGTTCACGGCCTGCAGCTCGACTCGACCACGATCGGCGGCCAGACCCTGACCCCGGACTCGACCAACACGGTCCCGGCGGACGCCCAGGAGATCGACATCCAGCTGACCAATTCGGGCGACAGCGACGAGACCGGGATCACCGTGACCGTCACCCTGGGCGGCAACGAGCTCACCGGCCAGCTGCAGGCGCTGAGCGCCGGTGAGCAGGGGACCGTGACGATCCCACTGACCACCAAGCCGACGCCGGGTACGGACACGACGCTGGAGGTCGTGGTCAATCCGGTCGCCGGCGAGCAGATCACCACCAACAACACGTCCACGTACACGGTCGTCTTCGGCTCCTGATGAGCGGCACGACGGTGCGGGTTACCTACCTGGGGCCGCCGGGGACCTTCAGCGAGGACGCCCTGAGAGCGGCGGTCGGCGACGAGGTCGTCGAGGCGATCCCGTCCGCCTCGGTCTACGACGCGATCATCGCCCTCCGCGAGGGCGCGGCGGACCGGGCTCTCGTGCCGTTCGAGAACTCGATCGAGGGCGCGGTCACCGCCACCCTCGACACGCTCGCCTTCGATGCCGACGGGCTCACCCTCGTCGGCGAGTACGACCTGCCCATCCGCCACTGCCTGATCGCCCGTGATCGGATTCCGCTCGAGCGCATCGAGGTCGTGCTCTCCCACCCGCAGGCGAGCGCCCAGTGCGCCCGCTTCATCCGCGAGAGCCTGCCACAGGCGGAGGTCCGAGCCGCGCCCAGCACGGCCGAGGCCGTGAGGAGCGTGGCCGAGTCCGACCGTCCCTGGGCCGCGCTCGGCGCGGAGTCGGCCGCTCGGCTCTACGGGGCCGCGATTCTGCGGCACGGCGTCGAGGACGAGGCCGACAACATCACCCGGTTCGTCTGGGTAGCGCGCGAAGGGACGAAGCCGTCCGGCTCGGGGCCGTGGCGGACCTCGCTGGTCTTCTCCGAGCTCGGCGAGGACCATCCGGGCGCCCTCGTCGACGCCCTGCGCGTCTTCTCGAGCCGTGAGGTGAACCTGACCCGGATCGAATCGCGGCCGCTACGCCGCGGCCTCGGCCGCTACCAGTTCTTCCTGGACATCGAGGGCGCCGCGGACGATGAGCCGCTCGCCTCCGCACTCGAGGACCTTCGCTCCAAGGCCGAGACCGTCCGCGTGCTCGGCAGCTGGCCGACCGCGGCACCGCCCGGAGTTCCCGGGTAGGTGGCGGCCGAAGCAGGCGGGAAGCACCCGGCGTCAGTTGGGGGCTCGTCTACAATCGCCCGGGAAATGGGCAACGGGGCCACGGTGCGTGATTCGGCCGCGGGGTTTGTGGCGGCCGGTAATGTCGGGCCGGCGAGCGGCCGGGCATCGCGAAACGGCCACAACCCCGCCCATCTGAACGGCAACGGCGCCTCCCCTGACGCAGATGCGGAGGGTGAGGTAGGGGTAGCAGCGCTCCGCCGCCTGACCAGGGGGCGCGTGCTGGTTCTCAACGCGAGCTATGAGCCGCTCAACGTCTGCACGGTCCGCCGGGCGCTGGTCCTGATCCTGAAGGAGAAGGCCGAGGTGCTCGAGCGCGGCGACGACGTGCTGCGCTCGGAGACGATGAGGATTGACCGGCCCGAGGTCATCCGCCTGATCACCTTCGTCCGCGTCCCGCGCGACACCCACCGACGCCGCATCACCCGCAAGGCCGTGCTCGCCCGCGACGGCTGGACCTGCCAGTACTGCGGCTCGGACAGGCACAGCCTCACCGTCGACCACGTCATTCCGCGCAGCCGCGGAGGCGAGTCGGTCTGGGAGAACATCGTCGCCTCCTGCGCGCCTTGCAACCGCAAGAAGGGCAACCGGCTTCCGCAGGAGATCCGCATGCACCCGAGGCGCAGGCCCCGCCCGCCGGGACCGACCGTCTTCATCCGGATCGCCGCGCCGCGGACTCCGGACACCTGGGAGCCGTACCTTTTAGCCGCTTGAGTTCAGCGCCTGGCGGGCTCGAACAGGATGGCGGTCACCACGGGTCGCGACTCCGGAGCGGGCTGGTCGACGCTCGAATAGGGCCGGTTGAGCAGGTGGCCCCGATGGACGAGTGTGGCGGAGCCGCCACCGTCGAGGTTGATCGCGTTCTCGCAACCGAAGGTGATCATGAGGCGAGCAAGCTCAGGAAGATCGAGGCCCGCGTCCACGCCTGTCCGACGGCCGTCGCAGGCGACCGCAAACAGCTCCGTTCGGCTTAGCCTGAGGGCACAGCGCGGGTGGCGGTCGGCCGTGATGTCCGAGTCGAACTGCGACGCACCCGCGGAGAAGCCCTCCCGGTCCTCGCCATCCACGAGTGAGCGGCCGGCCGTGACGAGCATCGGACCGGCCGTGACGAGATCGCCAGTACATTCGTGCTCGCGCGTTGATACCGCACCAGGTAGACCGTGGTCTCCTGCCCGTCGTGCAGCCGGACGCGTGTGAGCTCGTAGTTGATGCCGTCGCCCCGCATGACAAGTCCGGGATATCGCGCGGGCTATTTCCGCTTCTTCTTGCGCTCTGACGCGGCGCGCTGCTTGGCGGTCGCCGTGGGCTTCGGCTTGACCTTGGGCTTCGCCGCCTTCGCCTTGCCGGCGGCTGTGCTCTCGCTCGAGGCACGCTTCTTCGGTGCGGGCTTCGGCTTCGCCGCGGGCTTGGGCTTGGCCTTCCCCTTGGTCGGTGACTTCCCCGGCGCCTTCGAGGCCGAGGACCGTCGCCGTGGCGTCTTGGTCACTTTCGGCTCGCCGTTGCCGGCTGCCTCGGCGGCCGCCGCCTCCGCGGCGACGCTCTCCGCGGTCGGCACCTCGTCCTCGAGCGACGGGGTCTTGGCGGAGGCGCCGTTCCCATTGCCGTTCTCGGACTCGACCACCAGCGCCACCGCGCTCACCCGATCGCCCTTCTTCAGATTCATCACCCGCACGCCCTGGGTGGGCCGGCCCATGCGTGAGATTCCCTCGACGGCGTTGCGCTGCACCATGCCGTTCTGCGAGATGAAGAGCAGTTCCTGACCCTCGCGGACGACGCGCGCCCCGGCCAGCCCGCCCTTCTTGGCGGTCAGCCTGGCGGTCAGCATCCCCTTGGCCCCGCGGCCCTTGACCGGGTACTCGACCAGCGCCGTGCGCTTGCCGTAGCCGTTCTCGGTGACGACCAGGAGGTCGCCCTTCGTGTCCGTGTGGTCGACGACGTCGAGGGACAACACCCGGTTGCCCTTGTCGGAGACGTTCATCCCCTTGACGCCAGCGGTGGCCCGGCCCATCGGCCGCGCCTGCTTCTCACTGAAGCGGGCGGCGTGACCCGACTTGGAGACCATGATGATGTCGTCCTTGCCCGAGGTCATTCGCACCCGCACGAGCTCGTCGCCCTTGCGGATGTTGATCGCGATGATGCCGTCGGCCCGGATCGGCGTGTCGTAGTCCTTGAACGGGGTCTTCTTGACCATCCCCTGCGCAGTGCCGAAGACGAGGTACTTGCGCTCGGAGAAGTCGCGGGTCGGGATCACCGCAGTCACCTTCTCCTTCTCCCTGAGCGGCAGGACGTTGACCAGCGCCCGGCCGCGTGAGGCTCGGCTGCCCTCCGGCAGCTCGTAGACCTTGAGGCGATAGACCTTCCCCTGGTTGGTGAAGAAGAGCAGGTAATCGTGTGTCGAACAGACGTGCAGGTGCTCGATGTAGTCGCCCTCCTTCATGTTCATGCCCTGCACGCCCCGGCCGCCGCGCCGCTGCTGCCTGTAGGTCGCGAGAGGCGTCCGCTTCGCGTAGCCGGAGGCGGTGATCGAGACGACCATCTGCTGGTCGGCGATCACGTCCTCGATGTCGAGCTCGCCCTCCGCCACGGTGATCTCGGTCCGGCGCTCGTCGCCGTAGCGATCCGCAATCTCAGAGAGCTCGGACTTGACCAGGCCGAGCACCTTGGTCTCGTCGGCGAGGATCGCGCGGAGCTCCTTGATCAGCTTGCTGAGCTCGGCGTGCTCAGTGCGGATCTTGTCGGCCTCGAGTGCAGTGAGCCGCTGCAGGCGCATGTCGAGGATCGCCTGGGCCTGTGGACGGGTGAGGGAGAACTTGTCGATCAGCCCGTCCCGGGCGACGTCGGGATCCTTGGACCCGCGGATCAACTTGATCACGGCGTCGAGGTTGTCGAGGGCGATCAGCAGCCCCTCGAGGATGTGGGCACGCGCCTCGGCGCGGGCAAGCTCGTGCTGCGTGCGCCGCGTGATGACGTCGCGCTGGTGGACGACGTAGTGGCGGATCGCCTCGAGCAGGCTGAGGGTCCGCGGGACGCCGTCGACCAGCGCCACCATGTTGATGCCGAAGCTCTGCTGCATCTGGGTGCGCTTGTAGAGCTGGTTGAGCACGACCTTGGCGGGATCGCCGCCTCGCTTCAGCTCGATCACGATTCTCATCCCGGAGCGATCGGACTCGTCGCGGAGGTCGGAGATGCCGGTGATCTTCTTGTCGCGAACCAGGTCCGCGATCTTGGTGATCAGGCCCCCCTCGCCGCCCTTCTTGACCATGAAGGGGAGCTCGGTGACGATGATCGCCTCCTTGCCGCCCCTGAGCGGTTCCACGTGGGCCCGGGCGCGCACCCTCACCGACCCGCGGCCGGACGCGTACGCGTCACGGATGCCCTCGGTCCCCATGATGATTCCGCCGCCGGGGAAATCCGGTCCCTTGACGTGCTTCATCAGGCCCTTGAGGTCCACCTCGGGGTCGTCGATGAACGCGTTCACCGCCCCGGTGACCTCGCGCAGGTTGTGGGGTGGAATGTTGGTCGCCATCCCCACCGCGATCCCGGCCGCCCCGTTGACGAGGAGGTTGGGGAAGCGGGACGGCAGCAGCAGCGGCTCCCGTGTGCGCTCGTCGTAGTTGGGGCCGAAGTCGACCGTGTCCGCGTCGATGTCGCGCAGCATCTGAGTCGCCAGAGGGCCGAGCCGCGCTTCGGTGTATCTCATGGCCGCTGCCGGGTCGTCGTCGATCGAGCCGAAGTTGCCCTGCCCGTCGATCAGCGGGTAGCGCAGGGAGAACTCCTGCGCCATGCGGACCAGCGTGTCGTAGATCGCCGAGTCGCCGTGCGGGTGGTACTTACCCATCACCTCGCCGACGATGAAGGCGCACTTGCGGTACGGCCGGTTGGGCTGCAGCCCTAGGTCGTGCATCGCGTAGAGGACGCGCCGGTGCACGGGCTTCAGCCCGTCTCGTACGTCTGGGAGCGCCCGGCCAACGATCACGCTCATCGCGTAGTCGAGATAGGACGAGCGCATTTCCTTCTCGAGTTCGCGGGGCTCGACGTTGCCGGTCAGGGCCTCCAAGGTGCCGCCGTCATCGGCGGGCGCGGGGCTAGACATCGAGGAACCTCACGTCGCGGGCGTGGCGCTCGATGAAGTCCTTCCGGGGCTCCACCTGGTCCCCCATCAGATCCGAGAAGGTCTGCTCGGTGTTGAGGGCCGCCGCGTCGTCGATCGCCACCTGCTGAAGGGTGCGGCTGGCCGGAGCCATCGTCGTCTCGCGGAGCTGCTCGGGGTTCATCTCGCCGAGGCCCTTGAAACGCTGCAGCTGGACGCCCTCGCGGGCCAGCTCCAGCACGGTCCGGCGAAGCTCGGCGAACGAGTCCGCCTCGCCCTCCTTCTCGCCGAGGGAGACGACGAAGGGTGGCTCGCCGACCAGCTCACGCAGCGTGGCGTGAGCCTCGATCAGCTGTGCGTAGGCGTTGTCATCGAACAGCTCCTTGCGCATCCGGTGCTCCCGGGCGAGACCGGTGCGCCGGTGCGTGCCCTTCACCACCAGGGCCTGCCTGTCCGAGCTGACGAGGCCGGTGATGTAGGGCCGGTCCTTGGGGTCCTTGGCCCTGAACACCTTCGCCGCCGCCGCCATCGTCTTCGCCTGTGACTCGAGCAGATGCGATTCGGAGATGAAGTCGATCACCTCGTGCCCGAACTCGGCCCTCAGCGTGGAGAGCCAGCCCTCGAACGCCTTGTAGTGACGGGTCAGATCCTGCCAGCGGCGCTTGCTGAGCTTGCGCTGCTTGCCGTCGGCGTCCATCACCTGGAAGTTCTCGAGCTTGTCGCGGAGCAGGAGCTCCTCGAGCTCGGACTCGCGCTCGATCCAAACCTCGCGCTGGCCGTACTTCAGCTTGTAGAGCGGAGGCTTGGCGATGTAGACGTAGCCGGCCTCGATCAGCTCCGGCATCTGCCGGTAGAGGAAGGTGAGCACCAGCGTTCGGATGTGCGCGCCGTCGACGTCCGCGTCCGTCATCAGGACCACCTTGTGGTAGCGCGCCTCCCCGAGGTTGAACTCGTCGTGGACGCCGGTCCCGATCGCGGTGATCAGCGCCTGGATCTCGTTGTTGGCCAGGACCTTGTCGATCCTGCTCTTCTCGACGTTGATGATCTTGCCGCGCAGCGGCAGGACCGCCTGGGTGTTCCGGTCGCGGCCCTGCTTCGCGGAGCCGCCGGCCGAGTCGCCCTCGACGATGAAGAGCTCGGCGTGCGCCGGATCCTTGACCGAGCAGTCGGCGAGCTTGCCGGGCAGCGTCGAGTTCTCGAGCGCCGACTTCCGCCGGGTCAGGTCTCGGGCCTTGCGGGCCGCGTCGCGGGCCCTGGCCGCGTCGACGGCCTTGACCAGGATCCGGCGGGCGTCGGCGGGGTTCTCCTCGAGGAACTCACCGAGGGAGCGGTTGACGACTTCCTTGACCAGGCCCTCGATCGGGGGATTGCCGAGCTTGGTCTTCGTCTGCCCCTCGAACTGCGGATCGGCAAGTTTCACCGAGACGACCGCCGTCAGACCCTCGCGCACGTCCTCGCCGGAGAGGTTCTCGTCCTTCTCCTTGAGCAAGCCGCGGTTCCGCGCGACCGCGTTCAGGGTCCGGGTCAGGGCGGAGCGGAAGCCGGAGAGATGGGTCCCGCCCTCGTGTGTGTTGATGTTGTTGGCAAAGCTGAAGATGGACTCCTGATAGGAGCCGTTCCACTGCATCGCGACCTCGACCTGGCCCTCCTTGGTGTCTCCCTCGAAGAAGGCGACCTTGCGGTGCAGCGGGTCCTTGGACTCGTTCAGGTGCCTGACGAAGTCCGCGATGCCGCCCTTGTACTGGAACTCGACCTTCTCCCCCGCACCGCGCTCATCGATCAGCTCGACCTTCAGACCACGGGTGAGGAAGGCGGTCTCGCGGAGACGCTCGGCGAGCGTCTCGAAGTCGAACTCGATCTCCTCGCCGAAGATTTCCATGTCGGGGAGGAAGGTGATCGTCGTCCCGCTGCTCTTCACGGCCCGGCCCTTCTTGAACTTGGTGACGGGCTTGCCGCGCTCATAGGTCTGCTGCCAGACGCTGCCCTCTCGCCAGATCTCCAGCTCGAGCTTCTCGGAGAGCGCGTTGACTACCGAGACGCCGACGCCGTGCAATCCGCCCGAGACCTTGTATCCACCGCCGTCGCCGAACTTGCCGCCGGAGTGCAGCGTGGTCAGAACGACCTCCGCGGCGGGCTTGCGCTCCTTCTTCATCCGATCCACGGGGATCCCGCGGCCGTCGTCCGCCACGGTGACGCTGTTGTCCGGGTGGAGGGTGATCGTGACCTTCTTGGCGTGGCCCGCGATCGCCTCGTCCACGGAGTTGTCCACAACCTCGTAGACGAGATGGTGGAGGCCGCGGGGGCCGGTGGAGCCGATGTACATGCCGGGTCGCTTGCGGACGGCCTCGAGGCCCTCGAGGACGGTGATGTCCTTCGCGCCATACGACCCGCCTCCCTTGCCCTTGGCGCCATTCGATCGCCCGGGCTTGCCGGTCGCGCCCTTCTTCTTGCTGGCTGCTCCGCGCTGGGAGGTATTCGCCACTCAGCTTCCTTTCAGTCCAATCAGGGGATGCCTACGACCTTCGTGACCCGGCTCGGAAAGTCCTTGCGGACAAGAGGGTCGAGGCCTCACTCAAGTAGACATAAGTCTACCAGTCGAGAGCCCCGGAAATTGCGCCAAACTCGCAAAAAGCCCCTGCAAACCGCGAATTAAATGAGGAATTACAGCGGATCTGCGGAGGTGATAAATCGGAGGCCCTTCAGAGGGGTCTCGGCGGCCAGTTCCGGGCCGAGCTTGGCGAGGATCTGGGCGCCGAGCAGGTCGAGCTCCTGGGCCCAGGCAGCCGACGAGCAGGCCACCGTGACGACCCCGGCCCGCTCCGTAACCGGGCTGGTCTCGCGCGCGATCGCCTCCCCCACCGCGCCCGGCCAGGCGCTCTGCACCGCCGCCAGCAGCGTGGCGGGCTCGGCTCGCTCGAGCGCCTCCCCGATCGCCGCAGCGAGCGGCCGGGGTGTGCGCCGGCGGGTCACGCCGCCCTCAGGGCCGGGGCGGCCGTGACCACGCCTCCCGCGACCTCGATACGGATTGCATCCGCGGCCGGGACGTGGGCGGCCTCCGTCGCGGTGATCACGGCCTGGCCGCCGCTCGCGAGCAGCGAGACGAGCAGCTCCCGGTGCGCGGGGTCGAGCTCGCTCATCACGTCGTCGAGGAGCATCAGCGGCGCCGGCCGGCCGGCCGCCATGAGGGCGGCGCGCTCCGCGAAGAGCAGGGCGAGCAGGGCGAGGCGCTGCTGGCCCTGTGAGCCGAAGCGCCGCAGCGGCCGGCGGCCGAGGCGAAGCTCGACCTCATCGAGCTGGGGGCCGTAAGAGGTGTAGGCGCGGCCGAGGTCCTCGGCGCGGCGCCGGGCGAGCTCGGCCGCCAGCTCCTCCCGTCCGCCGGGCGCCCTGGGCCGGTAGGAGATCTCGGCCTCCGCCAGCCCCAGCCCGGAGGCGAGCTCGGCGAAGGTCTCCGCGAGCGCATCGACGGCCTCGGCCCTGGCCTCCATCAACGGCTCGGCCTCGGCCGCGAGGCGCTCATCCCAGGAGGGCAGTGATTCGGGGCCACCCAGACCGGCGCGGATTCGCTGGACCAGCGCGTTGCGCTGGGCCAGGGTGCGGCCGAAGCGGCTACGGAGGTCGGCCCGAGCCGGCCGAATCGCGCCGCAGAGGCGGTCGAGGTGGGCGCGGCGGTGCGCGGGCGAGGCCTTGACCAGCTGCAGGCGATCGGGATGAAAGACGCTCACCAGCGGCCGCTCGCCGGGGTCGCCCGCCAGCGGCCTGCCCCCCAGCAGGTGCCGCCGCTCACCCGAGCGGTCGATCGCCGCGAGCAGCCGCGAGCCGCTCGCCGGCAGGTCGAGCTCCACGCGGGCGCCCTGATCACCGAAGCGGATCAGGTCGCGATCGTTTCCGGTCCGGAACGAGCGAGCGGTGAGACCGAAATAGATGGCCTCGAGCAGGTTGGTCTTGCCGGCGCCGTTCGGGCCATGGACGACGACCACTCCAGCACCAATCGCCGTCCGGCCGTCGTCGAGGTTGCGGAACCCACGGCACTCGACTGCGCCGACGACCGACATTAATCGGGTGCCTCCTCCGCTTCGCGTCCGGGGCCCCCTCTCATCAACTACACGTTGAGGCGAATCGGCATCACCAGGTAGCTGAAGTCGTCCGCCCCGGCCGGCTCCAGCAGGCCCGGACGCAGCGGGGAGATCAGCTTGAGGATGACCTCGTCCGACTCGATCGACTCCAGCCCGTCCCTGACGAACTCGGGGTTGAACCCGATCTCGAGCAGCTCACCGGAGTACGGGGCCGGCAGCGCCTCGCGGGCGTCGCCAAGGTCCGGCGTCTCGGCTGAGACGACGAGCTCCCCGTCGGAGAAGGAAAGCCGCAGGGCCGCGTTCCGCTGCGCGAGCTGGGAGACGCGCCGCGTGACCTCGAGGAGCTCGGCTCGCGGCAGCTTCACCTCGTGCTCATAGGAGTCCGGCAGCAGCTGCTGATGGTTGGGGAACTGACCATCGATCAGCCTCGAGCTGAGTGAGGTCTGGCCGACGCGGAAGATCGCCTGGTTTCGGGTCAGCCAGACGCGCAGGGACTCCTCGCCGCCCGCCTCGATCAGGCGGGCGAGCTCCCGCAGCGCGCGGGCGGGGACGTTCGCCTCAAGCTTCTCCCCCACTGCCGCGTCGAGCTTGGTGGTCTTCACGGCGAGGCGGTAGGAGTCGGTGGCGACCATCGTCATCTGATCGCCCTCGACCGTCACCAGCACGCCCGTGAGCACCGGTCTCGCCTCGTCCCGTGACGCCGCCCGCGCCACCCGGTTGATCGTGTCGCGCAGCGGCGCCGCCGGCAGCTCCGCCGGCTCTCCCTCGGCGTCCGGGAAGCGCGGAAAGTCGTCGGCGGGCAGGGTGCGCAGATGGAACCGGGAGGAACCGGCGCTCAGCTCGATGTCGCGCTCGGCCTCTCGCAGCGCCAGCGTCACAGAGCCCTCGGGCAGCGAGCGGACCACCTCGACCAGCAGACGTCCAGGCAGAACGACGGATCCGCCGCCCTCCATCTCACCCTCGAGGCCGACTTCGAGGCCGAGTTCCATGTCCGTCGCCCGCAGCCGGGCTTCTCCGTCAACGGTGATCAGGATCCCGGAGAGGGCCTGCAGCGCGGCGCGCGCGGAAACGGCCCTCGAAACCACGAGCAGCGCATCGAGGAGGGATTGCCTTGTGGTGTTGATCTTCATCGCCGGTTCTTGAGTGTCTCTAGGAGTAGTAAGGGTTGTGGACGGCGTGGATATGTGGAGAACCTCCTCTTCGATTCTTTCAGTCGATTCGGTCACGATCCGTCAGGTCCCGAATTGACCGGGTTCGAACGCAGTTGGTGAAGCTTCGAGGTGAGCTCCTCGAGCGTGCGGGCGACGCGGGCGTCCTCGAGTGCGCTGCGTTCCACGCGGCGGATGGCGTGCAGGACCGTGGTGTGGTCGCGGCGATTGAAGGCCTGGGCGATGGCCGGCAGGGAGAGGTCGGTGAGCTCGCGCGTCAGGTACATGGCGAGTTGCCGGGCGCGAGCGATGCGGGCGGTGCGCCTGGGGGAGAGGAGCTCGTGGATGGTCAGGTCGAGCCGATCCGCGACGGCCTCTTGAACCTGGCGGGCGTTGAGCTCGGCCGACTCGGTCGCAGCGAGCTGGGCCGGCAGGGCGTTCTCGACCGACGCGGTGGTGACGGCGGACGACGTGAGTGAGGAGATCGCGACGACCCGCGTCAGTGCTCCCTTCAGAACGCGGAGGTTGGCGGAGGTCTTTGCGGCGAGGGCGCGCAGGGCGTCGGGAGGAGGCGGTTCCGCCTGTTCCTTCGCGAGGTTGCCGAGGAAGACCAGGCGGGTAGCGAGGTCGGGCGGCTCGAGCGGGACCGTCAGGCCCCACTCGAAGCGGTCGCGGAGCCGGTCCGCGAGCTCCTTGAGCTCGGCGGGGACACGGTCGGCGGTGAGGACCAGCTGGGCCCCGCCCTCATAGAGGGCGTTGAAGGTGTGGAAGAACTCGTCGGCGGTACGGGCCTTGCCCTGCAGGAACTGGACGTCGTCGATCAGCAGCACGTCGGCACGCCGGTAGCGCTCCTTGAATCCGTCGATCGCGGCGCCCTGGAGGGAGGAGACGAACTCGTTGGTGAAAGACTCGGCGGTCGTGTAGTGGACGGTGAGCTGTGAACTGTGGCGGTTCAGATAGTTGGCGATCGAGCCGAGCAGGTGGGTCTTGCCGAGCCCAGGCGGCCCGTGCAGAAAGAGCGGGTTGTAGGCCTCACCCGGCGCCTCGGCCACCGCGAGCGCGGCGGCGTGGGCGAGCTGGTTCCCGGGCCCGATCACGAAACGCTCGAAGGTGTAGTCGGGATTGAGCGTGACCCGGGAGGCGGCTTCCGGCGCACGCGCCGCGGCCGCGGCCGCATGCGGGGCGACGAGCTCGACCTCGCGGATCCCCTCGACCGACTTGGCGATCGCTCTACGCAGCAGCTCGAGGTAGCGCCGGCCGACCCAGCGGATCACTCGCTCCGGGCCGGTGAGATAGAGGGTCGCCCCGCGTCGGGAGACGGGCGAGAGAGGGGAGAACCAGAGGCGGTAGGTGTCCTCGGGGACCGAGGCGGCGAGCTCCCGCTGGATCTCGCGCCAGGGCCCCGCTAGGTCCTGACGGACGTCACCGGCCTGCGGCTGAACCTGGTCCTCCTTCGTCGTGTGGTGCTCCGAAGGAGCAACCCGTTAGTGAAGCGGCGAGCGGCCGATCATAGGCTCGACCCCTCGGCGTCGAAAGGGGCGGCCGGCCGCCTACCGTGCAAAACGCGGGGAAAACCGCAAGTGCCTTGTCGGACGCTCCCCGACGCCGGATCCCGGGATGGCCACGGCTTATACTGCCGTGCCCTCGCCCTCCGACGGGCCCTTTCGATGAAGCGGACCTATCAGCCGAAGAAGCGCAAGCGAGCCCGAACCCACGGGTTCCGAGCGCGCAGCCGCACTCGCTCCGGTCGCGCGATCCTGAGGCGCCGGCGTCAAAAGGGCCGCAAGCGCCTCACTCCATAACTTTGGCCTCTGAGGGCCGCCCCGACGCCCGCCGGCGCCGCCTCTCACGAAGCGGCGACTTCGATCGTGTCTACCGGGAGGGCAGCTCGAGCGCCAATCGCTTCCTGGTCGTCTACTCCTTCTCGCGTCGGGAGGATGAGTCCGATGATGGCGCGCGACTCGGTCTCTCGGTGGGACGGAAGATCGGCAAGGCCGTGACCCGGAACAAGGTGCGCCGCGCGGTGCGCGAGGCATTCTGGGAGCTCTCCGACCTGATCCAGCCCGGTCGCGACTACGTGATCGTCGCGCGCCCTGGCGCGGAGGGCCTGCTCGAGCGGGAGGGCCAGGAGGGAATCCGGGCGTCGCTGGCGGAGTTGATGCAGCCCTCGGTAGAGGAGCGTTTGTCGTGAAACGCTTCCTCGGCGACCTGCTGATTGCGCCGATCCGGCTCTACCAGCGCTGGATCTCGCCGGCGATCGCGCCGCGCTGCCGCTACTACCCGACCTGCTCGGACTACGCCCTCCAGGCGATTCGGGAGCTGGGCCCGATCCGCGGATCCATCCTCGCCGCCTGGCGGCTCTTAAGGTGCAACCCGTTCAGCCACGGCGGCATCGACGAGATCGGCGACCGGCGCCTCTTCCGCGGGACGCCCACGAGGTCGGAACGCCGGCGGGCGCAGACGCCGCCGGGCCCCGCCGGATCCAACCACCTCGGCGCGGCGTAGGAGTCGGTACGTGTTCCTCCACGCCGCCATCCCCGTCATTTCCCAGATCGAGGACCTGTTCAACGAGGTGATCGTCTGGATGCACGACGACGTCGGGGTCACCTGGGGCATTGGCATCGTCCTGATCACCTGGCTGTCGCGGTTGGTGGTGCTGCCCTTCACGCTGCGATCGATGCACGGCATGCGCGAGATGCAGGCGTTGCAGCCGTATATGAAGGAGATCCAGGAGAAATACAAGGACGATCGCCAGCGGATGCAGCGGGAGCAGATGGCGCTCTTCCAGGAGCATGGGGTCAACCCGCTCTCGGCCTGTCTGCCGCTCGTCTTCCAGTTCCCGGTTTTCATCGCGCTCTACCAGCTCCTGAACAGCGGCACCTTCAAGGATGAGTTGCGGGCCTCCGGCGACCCCGGCTGGCTCTTCGTCAACCATCTGGCCGAGCACCCGACCGGCCCCGAGGCCGCCGTCCTGGTCGTGCTCGCGGTGGCGGGAACGTTCGCGCTGATCCTCTTCACCCCGTCCCCTCAGACCACCGGTGGCACCGCGCAGCGCTACATGTTCGCCGGGATCTTCTCTTTGGTCACGGTCTTCCTGATCCCGAACGCGCCCGCCGGCATCGCCGTCTATTTCATCGCCAGCGGCCTCTGGCAGATCGGGCAGCAGACCGTGATCCACTTCGTCTGGCCGATTCCTCCCGTCCCGACGCCCGAGGAGGTGCGCGCCACCAAGCCACCACCGCCGCCTCCGCGGAAGCGCAAGCGGCGGCGCTAGGTCCGGGCGCCTAGACTCCCCGCCCGTGGCGGAAGGAGAGGTCGAGTCGCAGCAGGCGGTGCTGCCGGAGGAACCCGCGGAGCGGGTCAAGGCGCTGCTCGAGCGGATCGTTGAGGAACTCGGGCTCGAGGCATCGGTTGGGGTCGAGGAGGGGGAGGAGGAGATCCACGCCGATATCGACGGCGAGGACGTCGGTCTGCTGATCGGCCGGCACGGTCAGACGATCGACGCCATCCAGCTGCTCTCCTATCAGGCCGCTTTCCGCGGCCGGCAGGAGCGCAAACGGGTCACGGTCGACGCCGCCGGGTATCGACGCCGCCAGGGAGAATCACTGCGCCGTCGGGCCGACATGGCCGCCGAGGACGCGGTGCGCCACGGCGAGCCGGTGGAGATGGACCCGATGGGCTCGAACGAGCGCCGCGTGGTCCACGAGCACCTGCGGGACCGCACCGAGGTCGAGACCTACAGCGAGGGCGACGAGCCCAACCGCTACGTGGTCGTCGCGCCTCTCGTCCCCGATTGAGCGCGATCCCGCCCGCGGCTGAGCCCGCGCTCGACGAACTCCTCCGGATGCTGGCGGAGCCGCGGGCCCCTGTCGCGGCGTCCACCGTCCCGCGCGCCCGGGATGTCCACATTGCCGATTCGCTGAGCGGCCTCGAGCTCGAGACGATCCGCTCGGCCGGGCGGATCGCCGACCTGGGCAGCGGCGCCGGGCTGCCCGGGCTGGTGCTGGCCGCAGTTCTGCCCGACGTCCGCGTCGACCTGATCGAATCGGTGACGCGCAAGTGCGACTTCCTCCGCGACGCGGTCGGGCGGATGCGGCTCGACAACGCCATCGTCGTCTGCGAGCGCTCCGAGGACTGGGCGCGTGGCGGAGGACGGGAGGCCTACGAGGCCGTCACCGCCAGGTCCGTGGGCCGGCTCGCCGCCCTCGCCGAGCTCGCCTCTCCGCTCCTCCGCGACGGTGGCCTGCTCGCCGCCTGGAAGGGGGCGCGCTCCGCGCAGGAGGAGGCGGAGATGGCCCGGGCGGCCGATCGACTGGCCATGGAGCCGATCGAGATCCGCTCGGTGCAGCCTTATCGGTCGAGCCGCAACCGACACATCCACCTCCTCCGCAAGAATGGACCGACTCCGAACGGGCTTCCGCGGCGTCCCGGAATGGCGGCGAAGCGGCCGTTCGGGACCGAACGAAACTGACCCGAACGAACTCCATGGGAACCGTCTACGCGATCGCAAACCAGAAGGGGGGTGTGGGCAAGACGACCACGGCCGTCAACATGGGCGCCTGCGTCGCCGGGGGAGGGCAGCAGACCCTGCTCGTCGACCTCGACGCGCAGTGCAACGCCACGGTTGCGCTCGGCCTGGCGAAGAACTCGACACCCTCCTCCTACGAGTGCCTGACCGGCGAGGTTTCGGTCGCCGAGGCGGCCCGGCCGGCGGGACCGGACAACCTGTGGATAGTTCCGGCGCACGTGGACCTCGCCGGCGCAGCGGTCGAGCTCCCGCGGACGAGCGGCTACGAGACCAGGCTCCGCGACGGCCTTGGGCCGGTTCGCGAGCGCTTCGCCTACACCCTGCTCGACTGTCCGCCCTCGCTCGGGCCGGTCGCGGTCAACGCCCTCGTCGCCGCTGACATGGTGATCGTCCCGGTCCAGGCCGAGTACCTCGCCCTCGAGGGGCTGGTCCAGTTCCTCGACACGCTCAAGCTGGTCCGCCAGGAGCTCAACCCGGGCCTGGAGATGGCCGGCGTCCTGATCACGATGCATGACGACCGCACCCGGCTCGCCCGGGACGTCGAGCGCGAGCTGCGCGAACACCTGCCGGCGCGGGTCTTCGAAACCGTCATTCCGCGGAGCGTCCGGATCGCCGAGGCGCCGAGCTACGGGATCCCGGTCTCCGAACACGACGCCAAGTCGACCGGATCGCGCGCCTACCGCGCCCTCGCCGACGAGGTCCTCGCCCTCGCATCGGCCGAAAGGGAGGCTGCCTGATGGCCGAACGCCGTCGAGGAATGGGCCGCGGGCTCGCCGCGATCCTGCCGGAGAGCACCGCCGGCGGGCCGGAGCTTCGCGAGCTCGAGGTCACCCAGATCGAGCCCAATCCCGACCAGCCGCGGGCCAAGTTCGACGCCGCCGCGCTCGATGCCCTGGCCGGATCGATCGGCTCGGTCGGCTTGCTGCAGCCCCTGATCGTCCGCCCCCTCGACGACGGCCGCTACGAGCTGGTGGCGGGCGAGCGGCGCTGGCGCGCCGCCCAGAAGGCGGGCATCGACCGGGTCCCCGCGGTGGTCCGGACCTCGCCGGAGGACGAGCGGCTGCAGGCGGCGCTGATCGAGAACATGGTCCGCGAGGATCTCAACCCGGTGGAGGAGGCCCGGGCCTGCGCCGCCCTGGTCGACGACCTCGAGATCTCCAAGGAGGAGCTGGCTCGCCGGGTGGGGCGGAGCCGCGCCGCGATCTCCAACCTGATCCGCCTCCTCGACCTGCCGGACGCGGTGCTCACCCTGCTCGAGCGCGGTGACCTCAGCGAGGGCCACGGCCGGGCCATCCTCCAGGTCCGCGACCAGGACCGCCGCACGAGCCTCGCCAAGCGAGCCGCCGCCGAGGGCTGGTCGGTCCGCGACACCGAGCGCAGGGCGAACGGTGGCGGCCCCCGCCGCAGGAAGGCGAGCGGCGGCCGCATCTCCGCCGAGGAGCGCGCCGCGATGACGGAGGCCGAGGACCTGCTCGGCTCCGCGCTCGGCCAGGACATCCGTGTGCGCCGCGACGGCAACGGGGTCAAGGCGGAGCTGCGCTTCGAGGACCTCGGTGAGCTCGAAGCCCTCGCCGGCCGCCTTCGCAAGCGGTCCTGAGCCGCGAGCTAGAATCGCCACCCGCGGGCGATTAGCTCAGTCGGTTAGAGCGCTTCTCTGATAAGGAAGAGGTCCCTGGTTCGAGTCCAGGATCGCCCACTCCCTCCGCTGCGGTCCTTAGTTTCTCCAGCGCGTGCGTGACCCAGCGGCGGAAGATGCGCCGGCCCACCACCGCCATCTCGAGCTTTCCGCGCAGCGACTCGGGATCGTTGCCGGCTTCCATCTCAACGAAGGTGCCGCCCTGCCCCTCGGTCAGCACAGCCCGCGTGTACGTGCCGGTGTCCATGCAGCGGATCACCAGCTCCTTGCCGGGAACCATCCGATCGACCTCGAGGGTGGTCTCCATATCCGACATCGGCCAGGGCATCTTCTGGATGTTGCGAACGCGGCAGCCCTGTTCGAAGTCTCCGTCGATGCACTCGAAGACGATCGTGTCGGGCCACCATTCGGTCTGCCGCTGGGGATCCACGGCGAGCTCCCAGACCTGATCCAGCGGAGCGTTGATGAAGGCCTGCTGACGGCACTCCGGCATCGAGGTCGATTGTCCCACGCGCTCTGGCGCCCCTTGGGCCGCTCCTATACTTCGTGCGGACCTCCCGAGGAGACCTTTTGTGCAGCGGATGACCATCTACGGAGTGAGCTTCGACATGGTCGGCAAGCAGCCGATCGTGTTGCTGAAGACCGTCGATGGCAACAAGTTCCTGCCGATCTGGATCGGCCATCCCGAGGCAGCGGCGATCCTGATGAAGCTCCAGGGGGCCTCGACGCCGCGGCCGATGACCCACGACCTGCTCTCGGACGTCCTCGATCAGATAGACGCGAAGTGCGAGAAGGTCTCGGTCACCGAGCTGCGTGACAACACCTTCTTCGCCTCGATCACGATCTCGATGAACGGCTCGGAGCTGGAGATCGACTCGCGGCCCTCCGACGCGCTCGCGCTGGCCGTCCGTACCTCCGCCCCGATCTTCGCCGCCGACGACGTGATCGAGGAGTCCGCGATCGAGTTCGAGGGCGAGGAGGTCGAGGATCAGGAGCAGGTGGTCGAGAAGTTCAAGGACTTCCTCGACAACGTCACCCCCGAGGACTTCGCCCAGGGCGAGGAGCCCCCGGACCTCAGCTCAGGCCGGTAGCGTCGCCTCGCTGGCCGGCCGCTGACGCGCCGACGCCAGGATCCGCTCCACCAGCTGGGTGAAGTCGATGCCGGCGGCCTCCGCGGCCATCGGAAAGAGGCTCGTGTCCGTGAGACCGGGGATCGCGTTCACCTCCAGGACCTGCGGTTCATCCGCGCCGAGCATCAGATCGACACGCGCGAAGCCGCTGCAGCCGAGCGTCTCGTAGGTCCGCGTGGCGATCTCCTGCACCCGCGCGGTCTCCTCGGCGGCGAGCTCGGCTGGGCAGACATAGTCGGTGCGCCCGATCTCGTAACGCGCCTCGAAGTTGAAGAAGTCCTCCTGGCGGGGAATCGCCTCGACGATCGGCAGGGCTTGGCCGTCAAGCACGCTGACCGCCAGCTCACGGCCTTTCACGTAGCGCTCGAGCAGCACCCGTTCGTCGTAGCTGAACGCCGCGACCAGGGCCTGCGGTACCTCCTGACGGGATGCGGCGAACTCGACCCCGAGCGAGGAGCCCTGGCTCGCGGGCTTCACCACCAGCGGGAAGCCGAGGCGGGCCTCGATCTCCTCGAGGGTGTCCGCCGCACCGAGCTCGCGGAAGGCGGTCGCGTTGAACGCCGCCCAGTCCGGCGTCGGGATGCCGGCGGTTCGCATCTCGTGCTTGGCGGCGATCTTGTCCGTGCAGAGCGCGCAGGCGGCGACTCCCGGGCCGGTGTAGGGGAGATCGAGGATCTCGAGCAGCTCCTGGACGGTCCCGTCCTCGCCGCCCGGACCGTGCAGCGCGATGAAGACGACGTCGGGACGCTCCTCCCGGAGCCGGTCGACGAGATCCCGGCCGACGTCGATGCCGATCGCCTCATGTCCTAGCGCGTTGAGCGCATCCTCCACCCGCGCCGCCGAGCGAAGGGAGACCTCTCGCTCCAGTGAGCGCCCTCCCTTGAGGACTGCGACCCTCATCGCCTTGGCATCGGGACGACCTCGCCACCGGGATCATCCTCGTCGTCCGGCGGTGGACCGATTCGGTGCTCGCCCGTGATCGTCTCGTAGAGGGCGATCTGCTCGGAGATCACGTGCCCGATCCTGCGAATGCCCTCTCGCAGCTCGTCCTCGTCCGACGCCGAGAAGTTGAGGCGCATAGAGGACGCCCCGCGCAGGCCGTCGACGTATGCGCTTCGACCGGGGACGAAGGCGACGTTCTCACGCAAGGCTTTCGCAAGCAGGTCGGTGGTGTCGATGTAGTCCGGCAGCGTCGCCCAGAGGAAGAGACCGCCCCCGGGGCGCGTCCAGATCGACTGCTCGGGGAAGTGGCGCTCGAGCGCGTCCAGCATCGCGTCGCGTCTGTCGCGGTAGATCGTCACCAGGTCGGCGACGTAGTCGAGCCAGCGGCCCTCGCCGAAGTACTCGCGGACGAAGTACTGGCTCAGGGTGGAGGTGCAGAGGTCCGCGGCCTGCTTGCCGAGCCCGATCTTCTCGAGCACCGGAGGAGGCGCAGCGACCCAGCCGATCCGGATTCCGGGCGAGAGGATCTTGGAGAGCGTGCCGAGATAGAGGACGTAGTCGCCGCCGTCGAGGCGGTAGAGCGTCGGCTGCGGCTCGCCGTCAAAGCGGAGCAGCCCGTAGGGGTTGTCCTCCACGATCAGGACCTCGTGCTCGCGCGCGAGCTCGACCAGCCGGCGCCGCCGCTGCTCCGAAAGGGTCACGCCGGCCGGGTTCTGGAAGCTTGGCACCGAATAGATGAACTTCGGGCGGCGCCCGGCGCGCGCGAGGGCGGCGATCAGCTCTTCGAGCTCGTCGATCCGCATCCCGTCGTCGTCGGTGTTGACCTGGTGCACGTCGGCCTCGTAGCTGCAGAAGGTGGGCACCGCGCCGGGGTAGGTGGGGGCCTCGCAGATCACCGGGTCACCCGGGTCGACCAGCGTCTTCGTGATCAGGTCGATCGCCTGCTGGCCTCCGGTCGTCACGATCAGGTCGTCCGGGTCGGGGGCCATGCCCTCCGCCGCCATCACCTCGACGAGGCAGGCCTTGGTCTCCTCGAAGCCCTCGGTGGGGCCGTACTGAAGCGCCTCGGCCGAGGACTCGTGCGCGATCCGGGTCATCTGCGCCGCGAAGCTCTCGGCTGGGAAGGTCGAGGTATCCGGAAGCCCGCCGGCCAGCGAGATCACCTCGGGCCGCGCCGTGATCGCCATCAGGTCGCGCATCGCCGATGAGCGCATCGCCTGGGTGCGCTTTGCGAACAGGCCGGCGTAGCGCTCGAGATCGCGGGAGGTCGTGTGCGCGCGTCGGCGGCGCGGCGCTCCCTCCGGTTGGCGGCGCTGGCCCTCCTGCTCGGACGGCTCCGTCATGGCGAACAGTGTGGCGGAGATTCGGCCGCGTAGTTTGCGGCGGCCGTTCATGTGGGTGCGCGAACTCAACTGGCGATGCCGAGATGCCCTGTAGCCTCCGCGCCCGCATGGACTTCTCCGCGATCTGCACCGGCCTCGGTTTGGCCCTCGCCGTCGGCCTGATCATCGGCGTCATCGTGCCGCCGATCATGCCCGCCTGGGGGGCATTCGTCGCCGCGGTGCCCCTGGGGGTGATCGCCTTTGGCGCGGCCCTCAATGGAGCCGACGAGGAGATCTGGCCGGCCCTGCTGCTCGGGCCCGCGGCGGCCGGGGGCGCTGCCTTGATCACCCGCGACGTGGCCGGCGGCGCCGCGCGGCGAGCGCAGGCGGGCATCGCGGAGGTGCGGGCGCAGATTCCGGCCGGGGTCGTCGCGATCGTGGTTGTGGCGGCCGCGGTGATCGCAGTGCTCGGCCTCGTCTTGCCGCCCGTGTCGCTGGTCGTCCTCGCTGCCTTCATCTGGCTGTGGGCCTCGCGCCGGCGTCGGGCCGAGCGCAAACACGAGGGCCTGCGGGTTCTCCGCTAGATGACCGCGACAAGCCAAGGAAGCACCTAGCCGTGCAGCGGAAGCTGATCCTCGTCGTGGTCGATGCGATGCACCCGGAGATGATGATGCGGGCGATCGAGGACGATCTCGCGCCGACCTTCGGCCAGCTGCTCGAGCGCGGCGAGATGGTGCCGGACTGCGTCTCGAGCTTCCCCTCGGTCACGCCCGTGGCCAGCTCGGAGATGATGACCGGCACCGGTCCGGCGGGCCACTGGGTGATGGGGATGAACTGGTACCACCGGATCGAGCGCCGCTATATCGAGTACGGCTCCTCGTTCGAGGCGACCCGCACCTTCGGGCTCTTCCGGGCCATGTACGACCTGGTCTACAACATGAACCTCGACCACCTGAGCTGGCAGGCGGAGACCATCTTCGAGCGCCTCGGCGACGCCGGGGTGAGGACCGCCACGACGCCGTTTCTGATCTATCGCGGCCGTCATCGCCACGAGCTGGGGCTCGAGGGGCTGGCGAAGCGGGCGGCCGCCGCGGCCAACTTCCGTCACGCCGTCTGGGGCCCGGACGAGTTCTTCTACGGTGACCTCTACGCAAGCCGGCCGACGGGTTGCGGTCCGACCTTCACCCGGCCCGGGACTCGCGACGAGTACTCCGCCTGCGTGGGGGAGGAGCTGGTCCGCGAGGGTGCTTACGACTTCCTGCTCTTCAGCCTGCCCGACAACGACTTTCATTCGCACCGGCACGGGCCCGAGGCGACGCTCGACTCGATCGCCAAGGCGGACGCCATGTTCGCTCGCATCGTCGAGGCGGGCGGAGGACTGGACACGTTCCTCGACGACCATGCTGTGGTACTCACCGCCGACCATGCCCAGACCCCGGTGGAGCATGCGTTGCCGCTCGCGGACGAGCTGGCCGAGGACTGGGCCGTGCTCCAGCCGAACACCGACCGGCCCGAGGATGCCGAGATCGCGGTCAGCCCAACCTCGCGCGCCGGTGCCGTCTACATCCTCGACGCCGGCTACCGCCACCCCGTCACCCACGAGCGGGCCCGGCTTCGCCTCCGCGAGCTCACCGGGGTCGACCTGGTGACCTGGCTTGCGACTGAGGACGGAATGCCGATCCGCCGGGCGGGCGTGGGCCTGGACGACCCCGACGCGGTCGAAGCGGTCGTGGAGCGAAACGGATACGAGTTCCGCTTCCGGCCCGGCGGTCAGCTGCGCGACGTGCGCGGCAACGCCTGGGCCGTGAGCGGCGAGCCGGAGGCACTCGCTGGGGACGTCACCCGCGGCCGCTTCGAGTCCGGCGAGTACCCGGACGGACTGGCCCGGCTCTGGTCGGCGCTCACCTCGCCGCACGCCGGCGACATCTTGATCTCCGCGGCCGAGGGCTACGAGTGCGTGGACTGGGGCGGCATCAGTCACGCGGGCGGCGGCAGCCACGGCTCGCTCGGCCGCGGGGACTCGCTGGCGCCGGTGGTCTTCGTTGGTTGCGGTCCCGAGAGTCCGGGTAAGCGGCCGCAGTGGGCATTGCGAGACCTCGCGCCGGTGATCCTGGAGCACTTCGGCCTGGACGCCGGGAGGCCCCAGGGATGACCCCGGTTCAGACGGCGAAGAGGATCGGCCGGGGAACGCTCAAGCCGGGCAACTGGGTGCAGCTCTTCCAGTTCGGGTTGGTTGGCGCCTCCGGCTATGTCGTCAACCTGGCTGTGTTCACGATCATGGTCGGCCCGATCGACCTTCACTACATCCCGGCGGCCGTGCTTTCCTTCTGCGTGGCGGTCACCAACAACTTCTGGTGGAACCGGCACTGGACCTTCGACGCGAAGCAGGGCCACGCCGGCTTCCAGGCGGCGCGGTTCCTCACCGTCAGCGTGCTCGCCCTCGGGGTCAACTTGATCGCCCTCGAGCTGCTCGTGCAGGCCGACGTGAGCGACGTGCCAGCCCAGGCCCTAGCCGTCATCATCGCGATGCCGTTCAACTTCGTCGGCAACAAGTTGTGGACCTTCGACTAGGTCGTAGCCTTGCTCTCGCAGGCTCCCTGGCGCTCATCCTCACCCTGCTGCTGGCGACGCCGGCCGACGCCCAGGAGCAGCCGAAGATCGATCAGGCCAAGGCGATCGAGATCGCCAGGCTCGACCCGAAGGCGGCCGCGGCGGCCGAGCAGCACCCAGACCTGAGCCACTCGGCCAGCCGCAACTCGGGCACGGGGCTCTGGGAGGTCGGGTTCTTCACGGGCGGCAATCAGGTCGTTCAGGTGGTGATCGACCCGAACAGCGGCAAGGTCGTCGAATCGTGGACCGGCTACCAGATCGCCTGGCGAATGGCGCGCGGCTATCCCGGCGCGTTCGGCCGGATGATCAACGCGCCCTACATCTGGCTCCCCCTCTGCGCGATCTTCGTCCTGGGACTGCTCGACTGGCGCCGTCCATTCCGCCTTGCTCACCTGGACCTGCTCGTCGTGGTGGCGGGCTTCGGGCTCTCGCACTACTTCTTCAACGAGGGGAATATCGGCGTCTCGGTCCCGCTCGCCTACCCGCCGCTGCTCTACCTGCTCGGGCGGGCACTCTGGCTCGGTTTCCGGCGTCGCAGCGGCATTGGGCTGCGACCGTCACTGCCGATCACGGTGCTGGCCGTCGCCACCGTCCTGCTGTTAGCCGGCCGCATCGGCCTCAACGTCGCCGATTCGAACGTGATCGACGTCGGCTACTCCGGCGTGATCGGGGCCGATCGGATCGCCGACCGGGAGCCGATCTACGGCAACTTCCCCTCGGACGATCAGTCGGGCGACACCTACGGCCCGGTCGCCTACTACGCCTACGTGCCCTTCGAGCAGCTCTTCCCCTGGAGCGGCACCTGGGACGACCTTCCCACCGCACACGCCGCCTCGATCTTCTTCGACCTGGCGACGATCGCGGGCCTCTTCCTCCTGGGTCGAAGGATCCGGCGCGGCCGTCGGGGAACCGAGCTCGGGATCCTGCTCTCGTTCGCCTGGGCGGCCTGCCCATACACGGCTTACGTACTCGAGTCGAACACCAACGACGCGCTCGTCTCGCTCGGCCTGGTGGCGGCCCTGCTCTGCCTGACGGCGCCGATCCCGAGAGGGATCAGCCTCGCCCTCTCCTCGATGACGAAATTCGCGCCTTTGGCGTTAGGGCCGTTGTTTGCAAGCTACGGAGCAACCGAGGGCGGAGGACCCGGATTCCTGCGCAGATACGCCAAGGTCGTCATCCCCTTCACGATCGCCTTCGCCGTCACCATCCTGGTCGTCTGTTTCCAGGCACTCCAAGACCCCGGCCTGTCGACTTTCTGGCGCCGCACGATCGGCGAGCAGGGCGGGCGGGACTCACCCTTCAGCATCTGGGGCCAGGCGCCCTCGCTGGGATGGCTGCAGGCCGTGGTCAAGGCAGCGGTCGTCGGCGTGGCGGCGCTGGTCGCCTTCCGGCCACGTCGGCGTGATCACGTCACGGTCGCGGCCCTCGGTGCGGCCGTCCTGATCGGCATGGAGCTGACCGTCGACCACTGGTTCTACCTCTACATCCCCTGGTTCCTGCCGTTCCTGCTGGTCGCCCTGCTGGCGGCGGGCGCGGTGCCGCTAGGTGGAGACCGGGATGAGGATCTGGTCGATCCCACGGGCGAGCCCGTTGTCCCCGACCTCGACCGCGACGCCCATCAGCCAGACGTCCTCGTCCGCGGTGTCGAAGCGGACCGGCATCTGCGTCCGGAAGGCCTCTAGGGCCTGTTCGCGGCGGACCCCGATCACCCCGGCCCGGGAGCCGGTCATGCCCACGTCTGTGATGTGGGCCGTGCCGCCGGGCAGGACCCGGGCGTCCGCGGTGGGGACGTGGGTGTGAGTGCCGAGCACCGCGGCGACGCGCCCGTCGAGGTGCCAGCCCATCGCGACCTTCTCGCTGGTCAGCTCGGCGTGGAAGTCGACGACGCTGGCGTCCACCGCTCCCGCCAGGGAGTCGAGCAGCTCGTCGATCGCGTTGAAGGGATTCCGCTCGACCTGCAGGTGCATCTGCCCGCTCAGGTTGATCACGGCGACTCGCATGCCGGCAGCCTCGACGACGGTGTGGCCGCGCCCGGGATTCTGGGCCGGGAAGTTCGCCGGTCGCACGATCCGCTGCTCGGAGCCGAGAAAGGGATAGGCCTCGCGATGCCGGTAGGTGTGGTTGCCGAGCGTGATCACGTCGATGCCGGCCGCAAAGATCTCCTCCGCCGTCTCCTTGGTGATTCCCACGCCCCCCGCGGCGTTCTCGCCGTTCGCGACGACCAGGTCCGGCATCCGCTCGGCCCGAAGCTCGGGCATCGCCGCCGCCAGGGCCTCCCGGCCGGACCTGCCGACGACGTCCCCTATGAACAGGAGGCGCATCGAGGCGGCAGCGTAGTGGACCGCCGTCGCGGCCGAGCCGAGTTGTCTAGATGAGCGATCCCACGACCACGCGCAGGCGGATGACGCGCCTGGCGCGTCGCAGCTCTTCGTCCTCGGCCGCTCGCGTGGCGCTGCCACGCCACGCGGCCTGCGTCCTCGATCTGCTCGGCCATGCGCGCCCCCGCGTACACGCGGCCGTGGGATCACTCATCTAGCTTTCGGGCGATGAGTGAGAACCGACCGCGGGCGCGGGCGCGGCGGGCCGCCACCGTGCTCGAGGTGGACGGCCTGACGAAGAAGTTCGGTGAGCGGGTCGCTCTGAGCGACGTGAGCCTCGACGTGCGGGCGGGTGAGCTCCTGGCGGTGCTCGGGCCGAACGGCGCCGGCAAGACCACCCTGCTCTCGATCCTGGCCGAAATCACCAGGGCGGACTCGGGCCGGATCACGAGCCCGAACGGGGATGTCGGCTGGGTGCCTCAGCAGGCCGGCCTCTACCACCGGCTCACGGTGGAGGAGAACCTGCGGCTCTTCGCGCACATGGAGGGCGTCGACGACGTCGAGGGGAAGGTCGAGCGGATGCTCGAGCAGACCGGCCTCGCCGAGCGCCGCCATGACCCGGTCTCCTCGCTCTCGGGCGGCAATCAGCAGCGCATCAACATCGCGATCGGGCTGTTGGGTGACCCGTCCGTTCTCCTGCTCGACGAGCCCAGCTCCGGCCTCGACCCGAGTCAGCGCGTCCGGCTCTGGGAGTTCGTCGCCGGCCTCGCCGAGGGCGGGACAACCGTGATCTATTCGACCCACCAGATCGAGGAGGCGAGCCATTACGGCGACCGCCTCGTCGTGCTCGCCGACGGGGAGACGATCTTCGACGGCAGCTTCGAGGAACTCCGCCGGGCGGCTGGCCCCCGGCCCGAGGGAACGGCCGCGGATCCGGAGAACGACTTCGTCCGTTTCCTGCACCAGCGAGGGCACTGATGCGCTGGCTGCTCCTCAAGGACCTGCAGCTGCTGCGGCGCTCGCCACTCGTCACCGGTCTCCTGATCGTCTACCCGATCGTCCTCGCCGTGCTGATCGGCCTGGCGATCTCCCGCACCCCCGACAAGCCGCGGGTCGCCTTTCTCAACCAGATCCCCAGGAGCGCTGGCCTCAGCCTGGGGGATACCGGTGGTTTCTCGCAGGAGGAGGCTCGCCGCCGCCTCTGCGCCAAGATCGAGTGCGTGTCTGCCTCGAGTCGCGCGGAGGTGGAGCAGAAGGTGACGGACGGCGAGGTGCTCGGCGGGCTGATCCTCCCGCCCGACTTCCTCAACAAGCTGCAGGCGGAGCTCAGCACCAACTCATCGGAGCCTGCGACGGTCGAGGTCCTCGTCAACCAGGACGACCCGCTCAAGGCGCAGATCGTCGACGACCGGATCAGTTCCCTGCTCACCGAGGCGAATCTGCTGCTCTCGGGCCAGATCACCAAGGTTGCCGTCAACTACGAGGAGCTCCTCGCGAGTGGGGGCGAGTTCGAGATCCCGTTCCTGAACCAGACGGTGCACGTCCTCGGCCTGGAGCGCTCCGAGCAGATCCTGCGATCGGTCCAGGGCAGCCTGCCGCCCGAGCAGCGACGCCAGGTCACGCAGGTGACCGACTTCGCCCGGCTCGCCCGGGAGAATCTGGCGCTCGCGAACCAGTTGCTCTCCTCGATCCGCCAGCCGATCGCAGTCGACAAGCAGGTGATTGCCGGGAGCGTTCCGCCGCTCGACACCTTCGCGGTGGCGGTCGCCGCCGCGGTCACCCTGCTGTTCATCACGGTGCTGCTGGTCTCCGGCTCGCTGGCGCTCGAGCGGGAGGAGAACACCTTCACCCGCCTCACCCGGGGCCTGGTCAGCCGGGAGGGGTTGCTGGTCGAGAAGGCGGTTCTCGGGACAGGCGCGGCGCTGGTGGTGACCCTCCTGCTGTTGCTCGTGATCACGCCCTTCGAGTCGATCGGCTGGAGCCGGATCCACCTGATCGTCCCGGCGATCCTGCTCGCCGGCGCCGCCTCCTCGGCGCTCGGGCTGGCGATCGGGGCGGCGGCGCGCGAGGTGCGAGCGAGCGCGCTGCTCGCCTTCGCCCTGGCGCTGCCGGTCGCGTTCATCTCGCTCGTTCCGTCGGGCACGGTCAGCAAGGGGCTGCTCGATGTGATCCACGTGATCGCCGGCGCCTTCCCCTTCCGTCCGGCGCTGGACGCCCTCGAGGGAGCCCTCTCGGCCTCGGGGCCGTCCCTGGGCCTTCCCCTCCTCCACCTGGGGCTGCTGACAGTCGGTTACCTGGCAATCGCGCGGATCGCGCTACGCCGTTTCGCGTGAACCCTTCTGCGCGGGTGGCGCCGTAGGTGGGGACGGTACCTGCGGCGACAGCACCCGCGCCGAGCGCACACGTGGACCGGCCTAGAATCAGCTGCGTGCGCTTCCCAGCCACCCGACTCCGTCGCCTGCGCCGCACCGAGCCGCTTCGCGACCTGGTGCGCGAAACCGATCTGACGCCGGAGCACCTGGTCCAGCCGCTCTTCATCACTGCCGGAGAGGGCGTTCGCGAGCCGATCGCCTCGATGCCGGGCATGGAGCGCCTCTCGATCTCGGAGGCGGTCGCCGAGGTGACGGAGATCGCCGCGGCCGGAGTCCGTGCCGTGCTGCTCTTCGGCATCCCGGCGAGCAAGGACGAGGTGGGCTCGGAGGCCTACGACGACGAGGGCGTCGTGCAGATGGCGGTCCGGGCGCTGAAGGAGGCGCATCCGGAGGTGGTCGTGATCACCGACGTCTGCCTCTGCGAGTACACCTCGCACGGTCACTGCGGCATCGTGCGGGAGGGAGAGGTGGACAACGACCTGACCCTCGAGCTGCTCGCCAAGACCGCCATTTCTCACGCCGCCGCAGGCGCCGACGCTGTGGCGCCGAGCGACATGATGGACGGCCGCGTCGG
>DATFOK010000106.1:0-19675 GCA_035265665.1 Solirubrobacterales bacterium
TCATCGGGGCAGGTTACCCACGTGATACTCACCCGTTCGCGGCTTTGCCCCGGGCCGAAGCCCGGTTCGTCGCTCCACTTGCATGTGTTAAGCACGCCGCCAGCGTTCGTCCTGAGCCAGGATCAAACTCTCCGTAAAAAGTGTGACGTGACTGATCGTCAGTCACAAGAGAGTTGTCATGTAGCTGACTTCTGTCACCGCGTACACAGAGCGGTGACCAACATGACGGAGTTATTCAACCCCCGCCCGGTGCATGATGGGCAGGGGTCGGGCTCGAGTGACGAAGGACGCAATGTCCTTCGTCACGCGCTGCTCAGTTTTCAAAGACCAATTCGGCGGGGTCGACGGGTCTCGCCGCCTCCACCCTCTGCTCGAGTCACGAAAAGGGCCCCTCGCTCGAGGGGCCCGGCACTACCCGGCCGCGGCGCGGCCGATAGGGGCTCCTCTTACGAGGCGGCTCTCTTCGTAATCCGAAGCAAGAGCGACCGCAGAGTATAGCCCGCGATCGCGCTCGTGTTCAAGAATCCGGGCTCCCGATCAGCCGGAGAAAGCGCCTCTTCCCGACCTGCAGGACTTTTCCGGCCAGATCGTGGGTCGGCAGGTCCAGTCGCTCCCCATCCAGCGCCTCCCCATCCAGCTTGACCGCCCCCTGAGTGAGCAGTCGCCTCGCCTCGCTCGTAGACATCTCGAAGGCGTCGGCAATCAGGGCGGGCAGATGGACCTGGCCGTCATTGACTCCATCGGCGTCCTGCAGGGACACCTCCGGGATGTCCCCAGGGACCTCATGCGCCACATGCACCGTGTCAAAGTGCGCTTCGGCCTCCTGCGCGGCCTGCCCACCGTGGAACCGCTCCACGATCCGCCGCGCAAGGGCCCTCTTCGCCTCGGCGGGGTGTCCTCCCGGCTGATCCTCGCCCAGGAGCAGCTCGTAATAGGTGCCCATCGCCTCGTCGGGCACGCTCATCAGCTTCCCGAACATCTCCTCCGGCGGCTCGGTCACTCCCACGTAGTTGCCCAGGGACTTGCTCATCTTCTGCCTGCCGTCGGTACCCGGGAGGATCGGCATGGTCATGATCGACTGCTCCGGCACGTCGTAAGCGCGCTGGATGTCGCGGGCGGAGAGCAGATTGAACTTCTGATCGGTCCCTCCCAGCTCGACGTCCGCGCGGATCGCGACCGAGTCGTATCCCTGCAAGACCGGATAGATCAGCTCGAGCGATGAGATCGGCTGATCCGCCCTCATCCGGCGGGTGAAGTCCTCGCGCTCGAGCAGCCGCGCAACGGTCGTCTTCCCCAGCAAGGTGAAGAGCTCCTGCGCCGGCATGTCGAGCCACTCGCTGTTGTGCCGCACCTCTGTGCGTTGCCGGTCGAGCACCTTGAAGGCCTGCTCCTGATAGGTCCGCGCGTTCGCCTCGATCTGGCCGGGCGTCAACACGGGGCGCGTCGTGTCGCGGCCGCTCGGGTCCCCGATAAGCGCCGTGAAGTCCCCGATGATCAGTACCACCGTATGTCCCGCCTCCTGGAACTGGGCCAGCTTTGTGAGGACAACCACGTGCCCGAGGTGAATGTCCGCCGTGCTCGGATCGATGCCGAGCTTGACCCGGAGGGGTTCCCCTTTACCGAGCTGTGCGGAGAGCTGTTCTTCCGGCAAGACCTCCTCGGCCCCGCGCGTCAGCGTTTTGAGCTCAGACATACGCCTCAAACGAGGCTAAACGGCCCGGCGGAACCCCGAATTCGCTCACGGAGCCAATGCTAGACTCCCCGCTTCCGCCTGGCCGGGCGCAGGCTGCTCCACGGGGGTGCAACAACCCACGTCAGCCGGTGTCCTTAGAGTCATGTCCAGGCGCAATCTGGATCTGGGCGCGGGCGACATCTGACCGTCGCTCATCGCGACATGACAGACGAATTCGATTTCGACTTCGACGTAGACCGGGGCCGATCCGCTTCGCGGACGGAACCACACGGGCCCGGGGAGAGCGGGGACCCGCCCGTGCCTCGCCGCCGATTCCGCAGCAGCAACGGCACCCCCGGCAACGGCTCGCCCGGGAACGGGAGCGGTTCCGGAAATGGCTCGCGCGGCTACGCCGCCCGCGCCAAGGAACTGCTGGAGCGGCGCAGCGAGCTGCTCTACGACGAGGAGGAACCCGCCCCGGAGGCGCCCCCGGCAGTGCGGCCCAGGCGCGAGCCGCCCCAGCCTGAGACGCTCCGGCGCCCCGGCGAGGCAGCCGACGACGACTGGCTCAGCTTCGGCGGTGACGCCTTCGAGCCCGGCAGCCTCTCGCCGCTTCGCGAGCGCGATGACGGTCCGGCCGGCCCACCCACACCCGGCGAGGCGCGCAACTTCGCGAAGGAGGCCCGCCGGCGCGCGTCGCGGCGGCCGAGCCCGATCCTGGACCTCGATGAGGAGAGAGCCCGCCTGGAGCAGGCCGACCGGGAGGAGGACGAGGACGTCGACTTCGAGTCCGTGCTCGCCACCCAGCCCCAGAAGAGCCGCGTCGCGCGATCCAGCGCCGCGGTCCGGAGCGCTTTCGAGGACGGGCTGCGGGGTCTTCGCCGCGTCGGCAGCGAGCGGATCGCCGAGAGCCGCGATCGGGTCCATGCGCTCCGCGAGCGAGTCCCCGCCCGGGTTCCCAAGCCCCACACTGACGGCGGAGCCGGCAAGCCCCCTCCCCCCCGGCTTCCACGCCGGATCAACGCCCGCCGCCCGCGCAAGCCCAAGCCGGGCCGGATCAAGAAGCTGCGCCTGGGGATCGTGATCCTGGGTGTCGGCAGCCTCGGAATCGTCTCCTTCTTCTTCGGAATCATGATGGCGATCACCCAGGATCTGCCGCAACTGGAGGCCAAGAAGGAGTTCGCGGAGGCCAAGAACTCGATCCTGGTCGATGACCAGGGCAACGAGATCGGGCCCCTGCTCAACAACGACAACCGCATCCTGATCGAGTCCGGCGACATCTCCCCCTATATGAAGGAGGCGGTCGTCGCGATCGAGGACCGGCGCTTCTACGAGCACGACGGCGTCGACATCAAGGGCCTGTTCAGAGCCGGCGTCGAGAACCTGATGCCGGGCGGCTCGACCCAGGGAGGCTCGACGATCACCGAGCAGTTCGTCAAGAACGCGCTCGAGGCGCAGAACAGCCGGACCGTCTTCCAGAAGTTCCGCGAGGCAGCTCTCGCCTACCAGATCGAGCACCACTGGGACAAGGACAAGATCCTCACCGAGTACCTGAACACCATCTACTTCGGTGAGGGCGCCTACGGGATCGAGGCGGCGGCGCGTACCTATTTCGGCGAGGAGCATCCGGGATGTGGTCAGCCAGGGCACGAGATGTGCGCCAAGGACCTGACCCCGCCGGAGGCCGCGATGCTCGCCGGGATCATCACGTCGCCGTCGGCCTTCTCGCCTCGGAACAATCCGCAGGACGCCTTGGACCGGCGCAACCTCGTGCTGCAGAAGATGCTGGACCAGGGGAACATCGACCAGGCTGAGTACGAGGATGGAATCAAGGAGGCGCCGCCGGCACCCTCCGAGATCGCCAAGCCCACGGTCGACTCGGAGGCCCCGTACTTCACCTCCTGGCTGCGCCAGCAGGTCGTCGATCTCTATGGCCCGGGCCGCGCCTTCGGCGGGGGCCTCACCGTCCACACCACGCTCGACATGGAGATGCAGGACACCGCGCAGGAGATCGCGCAGAGCACTCTGGCCGGCGTCGCTCCGACCGCCTCGGTGGTCGTCCTCGACAACGAGACCGGCGGTGTCAAGGCGATGGTCGGCGGCAACGACTTCGAGAACCATCCCTTCAACCTGGCGACCAACGGCCACCGCCAGCCGGGCTCGGCGTTCAAGCCGTTCACCCTGGCGACCGCGCTCAGTCAGGGCATCTCGACCGGCACCAGCTACGCCTCGAACAAGAAGTACTTCAAGGTCCCGCACTCGAAGAACGAATGGTTCGAGGTCAACAACTACGACGACACCTACTACGGCAGCTCGAGCCTCGCGGCGGCCACCACTAACTCCGACAACTCCGTCTACGCCGAGCTCGCGCTCGGACGCACGCTGCGCTGCGAGGGCTGCGGCGGCAGCCCGGCCGTCCGGGGCGGCACCAGGCGGATCGCTCACACCGCCCACGAGATGGGCATCGACACCAGGTTCTCGACGAACCCATCGATGGCGCTAGGCGGTATCGATCCGGGCGTCAGTCCACTCGAGATGGCGCACGCCTACCAGACGATCTCCGCGGACGGTGAGCGCGTCGGCGGCAACCTCGACGCAAGCCCCGGCCCGAACAACCGCCCCGATCAGCTCGATCCCGTCGCGATCGAAAAGGTCTCCGATCCGGGGGGTGACACGATCGCCGAGGACAAGCAGCGGAAGATCCGCGTTCTCGACTCGGGCGTCGCATCGACGATGAAGGACATCCTGCGCGAAAACGTCCTGGCCGGGACCGGTGTATTGGCCCAGTCCGCCGGCCACAACGCCTGGGGCAAGACCGGCACCACCGAGAACAACGGCGACGCCTGGTTCTGCGGGGGCACCGACCACTTCACCGCCTGCGTCTGGGTCGGGCACGCGGACACCAACACCCCGATGGAGACCGAGTACAACGGCGGCCCCGTGGACGGCGGCACTTACCCGGCGTCCATTTGGGGCCGGATCATGGCCGCCATCGAGGCGATCTACAGCGAGCACAAGGCCGAGGAGAGCAGCAAGGACGACTCGGACGACTCCAGCAGCTCGACCTCGGAAACCGATTCGCTCAACTCCCCGGAGCCGTCGTCGAGCTCCTCATCCTCCGGCGGCGGCGGAAGCGGCGGTGACGACAGCGGCACCGGCGGCGGAGGCGGCGGACCGAGCGTGGCGCCCCCGCCCTCCGCGCCCAGCGGTGGCGGCGGCGGCAGCACAGGCGGCACGGCCGGCGGCACCGGCGGCACCGGGCTCTAGGCAGCGCGCTTGATCGATACGGGCCACGGCCGGGACACGTACCGGCTCCCGCTGACGCAGTAGCGCCACGGCAGCTCGGCCGCTTTCGTGATCCCGATCCGCGGGGTGGTGACCACTTCGGCGTCGGCCCACCGGCCGGCGGGCGGATTGAGCTCGAACGGTGATGCGAAGAGGTCCGCACCATTCAAGGAGAGATCGACGCCGAGCGCCTCGGTGAGCTTGCCGGGCCCGGAGCACAGCCCCTCGCTGTCGTCGCGGTCGCGGCGCTTGCGCATCAGATCGATTCCCTCGGTCGGCTCCAGCGCCCGGATCAGCACGGCGGACGCCGTTCCTTCCGGCTCGGTGACGAAGTTGAGCAGGCTGTGAATGCCGTAGGAGAGGTAGACATAGGCGTGTCCGGGCGGCCCGAAGAGGACCTCGTTGCGGGCGGTGCGCCCGATGTAGGCGTGGCAGGCGGGGTCGCTCGCCTCGTAGGCCTCGGTCTCCACAATCACCCCCGCGGTCTCGCCGACCGCCAGCCGGCAGCCGATGAGGTCGCGCGCGACCTCGTGCACGGAGCGGTCGAAGAACTCCCGGTTCACGCCCGGAGGGCGGTGAGCGCCTGGCGCGCCCGCTCGAGTTGCTCCTCCACCCGGGAGGAGGACGTGCCGCCCGCAGAGACCTTGGACTCGATCGTCCGTCCCGCCTCCAGCGCCCGCCGCACCGCCCGACGAGCGTTCTCGGGAACGCCGTCGAGCTCGGAGTCGTCCAGCTCCGACAGAGACCTGCCCGAATCGACCGCGGCCCTGACCAGCCCGCCGACGAGGCCGTGGGCCTCCCGGAAGGGAACGCCCTCTTGCACCAGCGCGTCGGCCAGGTCCGTGGCGGCGAGCATCTCGTCCTCCGCCGCGGCAGCGAGCCGCTCCCGGTTGAACTCAATTCCGCCGACCATCCCGGTCGCGGCGGCCAGGCAGAGCTCGAGGTTGTCGATCGCGTCGAACAGGGGCTCCTTGTCCTCCTGCAGGTCCTTGCTGTACGCCAACGGCAGGGCGTGCATCGTGCCCAGGAGACTCTGGAGCGAGGCCGCGACACGAGGTGCCTTCCCGCGCAGCAGCTCCGCGGCGTCCGGATTCTTCTTCTGGGGCATGATGCTCGAGCCCGAGGCAAAGGTATCGGGCAGTTCGCAGAAGCCGAACTCCTGGGTCGACCAGAGCACGATCTCCGCGCCGAGCCGGGAGAGGTGCATCGCGCAGATCGACGCGGCGGACAGGTAGTCGAGCGCGAAGTCTCGGTTCGAAACCGCGTCGAGCGAGTTCGGGGTCGGCCGCTCGAAGCCGAGGTCGGCGGCCAGAGCCTCGCGGTCGACGTCCCAGTTGAGCCCGGCGAGGGCGCCCGAGCCGGCCGGCATGTCCACGGTCGCCTCCGCCGCCCGGAAGAAGCGGCGCGTGTCGCGCTGGAACATCCAGAAATAGGCGAGCAGGTGGTGGCCCAGGTAGACCGGCTGGGCCCGCTGAAGGTGCGTGTACGCAGGCGCGGGCCAGTCGCGATGCGTCTCCGCCTGCGCCACCAGCGTCTCCATCAGGGACTCGAGCAGCGCGATCGCGCGGGCGGAGTGCGCCCTGACCAGGAGCGCCAGGTCGGTCGCAACCTGGTCGTTCCGCGAGCGGGCGGTGTGCAGCTTGCCGCCGAGCGGGCCGATCATCTCCGTGAGGCGCCGCTCGATCGCCATGTGGATGTCCTCGTCGTCCTCCCGGAACTCGAAGGTGCCCTGGTCGAGCTCGACGCCGACGCGATCGAGCCCATCGGTGATCTGCTCCAGCTCGCCCTCGTCGAGCACTCCCAGCTTGGCGAGGGCGCGGGCGTGGGCCTTCGACTGCTCGATGTCGAACGAGGCCAGACGCCAGTCGAACGAGATCGAGGAGTTGATCCGCCGGAAGAGCGGGTCCTGTTCTTCGCTGAAACGGGACATGAACCTGAGTCTAGGGTTGCTTTCCGAGTGCCTCGGCGAGCGCCGTGCAGACCCGGTCAACCTGCCCCTCGGTCATCGAGGTGAAGAAGGGCAGCGCGAGCGAGCGCTCCGAAACCCGCTCCGCGACGGGGAACTCGCCGCCCACAAAGCCGAAGCGCTCGCGGTACGGGGGCAGCATGTGGATGCAGGGCAGATATGCCTTCGACGCGATCCCCTGCTCGGCCAGCGAGGCGATCACGGTCTCGCGGTCGGCGCCCGTGGGCAGCTGGACGACGAAGACGAACCAGCCCCGCCGCTCATCGCCGTCGTTCTCGCAGGGCAGGACGATGTCGTGGTTTTCTTCCTGGCCGGCCGGCTCGGCGCCGAGATGGGTGAGCCGCTCGCGGTATAGGGCCGCGACATCGTCGCGGGCGTTGAGCAGTTCGTCGAGGCGCTCCACCTGGGCGATGCCGATGGCGGCCTGCAGATCGGAGAGCCGGTAGTTGAAGCCGATCCGGTCGTGCTCCACCTGGCCATCGTTCGCCGGGCGTCCCTGGTTTCGCTCGCTGGTGACCCGCTGGGCCACCTGCTTGTCGGGCGTGACCAGCACGCCACCCTCCCCTGTCGTCATCTGCTTGTTGGCGTAGAAGGCGAAGACCGCGACGTTTCCGGAGGTCCCGACCTTCCGGCCCATCCGATCGACCGCCCCCAGCGCCTGGGCGGCGTCCTCGAGGATGCCGAGGCCCCCGTCCGAGGCGATTTTCGACAGCGCCGGCAGGTCGGCCGGGTAGCCGAAGATGTGGACCGGCAGGATCCCGGCCGTGCGTTGGGTCACGGCGCCAGCCGCACTCCCCGGGTCGATGTTCAGCGAGATCGGGTCGATGTCGCAGAAGACCGGCTTTGCGCCCTCGTAGAGGAGGGAGTTCGCAGTTGCGACGAAGCTCAGCGGGCTGGTGACCACCTCGTCGCCCTCGCCCCAGCCCATCGCCCTGACGCCGAGGTGGAGCGCCGCGGTCCCGCTCGACACCGCCACCGCGTAGCCGCCGCCGAGCCACTGTCCGAAGTCGTGCTCGAACTGCTCCAGCTTCGGGCCCAGCGAGAGCGAGCCGGAGCGGACGACCTCCAGCAGCAGCTCCTCCTCGCGCGGGCCGAGCTCAGGTCGTGCGAGCGGTATCGGTTCGTTCACTCGGTGGGGTGCTGTCTTCGCGTGGCTGGAAGGCGTACTCGAGCGAGTCGACGAGCGCCTCCCAGGAGGCTTCGATGATGTTTTCAGAGACCCCGATGGAGCCCCACTCCCGCTCGCCGTCCGAGGAGTCGAGCAGCACCCGTGTGACCGCGCCGGTGCCGTGGTGCTCGTCCTGAATCCGGACCTTGTAGTTGGTCAGCTCGATGTCGGCAAGGTGGGGGTGCCGATCGATGATCGCCCCGCGCAGCGCCTTGTCGAGAGCGTTCACAGGACCGTTTCCCTCAGCGGTGCGCAGGTAGCGCTCGCCCTCGACCCAGATCTTGATCGTCGCCTCCGTCACGACCTTGCCGTCCTCGCGCTTCTCGACGAGGACCCGGAAGCCCTCCAACCTGAAGAGCGGCTCGTAGCGCCCGCTCTCCTTGCGCAGCAGGAGCTCGAAGGAGGCGTCGGCCGCCTCGTAGTGGTAGCCGCGATGCTCGCGCTCCTTCAGGGTGCGAACCGCGCGGGCGGCCTGCTCGTCGTCGAGGGGGATGCCAGAGCGCCCGGCGCGCCCCAGAACAGTGCCCTTGCCGGAGAGCTCGGAGACAACCATTTCGCGCTCGTTGCCGACCTGCGCGGGATCCATGTGCTCGAAGGTGCGCGCGTCGGCGTTCACCCCGGCGACGTGCATGCCGCCCTTGTGGGCAAAGGCATTACGACCCACGAAGGGCTGATCCGGATCCGGAGTGATGTTGAGCAGCTCATCGATGAAATGGGCGATGCCGGTGAGCCTGGCGAGCTGCTCCGGTTCGACGCACTCGCAGCCCGTCTTCAGCTGCAGCGCCGGGAGGATCGAGGTCAGGTTCGCGTTCCCGGTGCGCTCGCCGATGCCGTTCATCGTGCCCTGCACCAGGCTTGCGCCCTGCTCGACCGCCGCCAGCGAGTTAGCCACCGCGCACTCGAGGTCGTTGTGGGTGTGGATCCCCACGGGAACATCGAGGGATTCCACCATCGCCGAGGTCGCGTCGGCGACCTGCGAAGGGAGGCTGGAGCCGTTGGTGTCGCACAGGGTGGCGTTCTCGGCTCCGGCCTCCGCGGCCGCCCGCAGGCACTCGAGCGCGTAGCCCGCGTCGTCCCGATAGCCGTCGAAGAAGTGCTCCGCGTCGTAGATCACCCGCTTGCCGGCGCCCGCCAAATAGGCGACCGAGTCGCGGATCATCGCCAGATTCTCCTCGCTGCTCACCTTGGTGACCTTCTCGAGGTGCAATCCCCAGGTCTTGCCCACCAGCGTCACGACCGGGGCGAAGCCGGTGGCGAGCAGCCGCAGCGCCTCGTCCTCCGCGGCCTCGGTGTCCCGGCGCCGGGTCATGCCGAAGGCGCAGACGGAAGCCTGCCGGAGCTCGACCTCGGCCAGCGCCTCGAACAGCTCGAGCTCCTTCGGGTTCGACCCCGGGAACCCCGCCTCGATGAAGTGGATGCCGAGCTCGTCCAGCTTGCGAACCACGCGCACCTTCTCCTGCGCCGACAGCGACATGCCCTGGCCCTGCATGCCGTCGCGCAAAGTCGTGTCGTAGAGGAGTATTGGTCGCATCGCTTCTTCCTTGGCTTCATCAGCGGCGGCCTCCTCCGCTTCGCGTCCGGGGCCGCCGGGGGGCGGATGTGGGGTGGCCGCTAGGCGGCCTGCGTAATTCGCCCTGTGAAGCGGCGGTGCAGCATCAGGAGCCCAGGGTACCGGAGGCCGGTTCCCCGACTTCCTCGGCGTCGACCTCTGCAGGCGACGGCTCAGGCGGGGCTTCGCCCGTCGGCTCCCCGACGGGGTCGAGCCACTCGCGGTACTCCTCCAGACGACCGTGGAGCGCGTCCTCGAACTTGCCCTGGATCACGCGTGTGATCTCACCGGGTTCGCCGAGGTCGTGATCGTCGATCTCCCGGACCGGGACGAGCTCGGCGGCGGTGCCGGTGAGGAAGACCTCCTCCGCCAGGTAGAGCTCGGCGCGCGCGACGTCGCGCTCGACGACCGTGTAGCCGAGGTCGCGCGCGATCTGGATCACCGACTTGCGGCTGATCCCATCGAGGATGGCCGAGGGCTGGCCGGGAGTGACGATTTCGCCCTCGCGGACCAGATAGATGTTCTCGCCCGAGCCTTCGCAGACGAAGCCGCGCTCGTCGAGAAGGATCGCCTCCTCGTAGCCCGCGTTGGCGCTCTCGGTCTTGGCCAGGATCGAGTTGAGGTACTGACCAGTGGCCTTCGCGTGCGGGATCAGGCCGGCCGCCGAGATCCGCCGCCAGGAGGACACCTTGGCGCGCACGCCGTTCCGCTTGCCCTCCTCCCCGAGGTATGCGCCCCAGGGCCAGACTGCGACGAAGACCTCGACCGGAGCGCTCTTCGCGTAGAGGCCCATCTCGCCGTATCCCCGGAAGGCGATCGGGCGGATGTAGCAGCTGCGCAGTCCGTTGCGCCGAATCAGCTCCTTGGTCGCTTCGCGGATCTCCTCGAGCGAGCGCGGAAGCGGCAGGTAGTAGAGCTCGGCGGACCTGGCGAGGCGTTCAAGGTGGTCCTGGTGGCGGAAGACCGCCGGCCCGATCTCGGTGTCGTAGCAGCGGATGCCTTCGAACACACCGCTTCCGTAATGGAGCCCATGGGAGAGGACGTGCACGTTCGCCTCGTCCCAGGGGACGAATTCGCCGTTCTTCCAGATCAGCTCCGCCTTCTCCACGGGGCGGTCAGTATGAACGATGCGGGTGAGGCTGGGCAAGGGATTTCACTGCTCAAACTCCGGCTAGGACCGCCTGCGTCATCTCCTCGGTCCCAACCTCGCGAGTGTCCTCGCCGCCGGCGAGGTCAGGGGTTCGCAGTCCATCCGCGAGCGTCGCCTCGACCGCCGTCTCGAGTCTGTCCGCCTCGTCGTGCATGCCGAGCCCGTAGCGGAGCATCATCGCCACCGAGAGCAGGGTGGCCAGCGGGTTCGCCTTGCCGGTGCCGGCGATGTCGGGCGCGGAGCCGTGCACAGGCTCGAACAACCCGGGCCCCTTCTCCCCAAGGCTCGCCGAGGGCAGCATCCCGAGGGAGCCGGTGAGCATCGCCGCTTCGTCGCTGAGGATGTCGCCGAAGAGGTTCTCGGTGACGATCACATCGAAATCCGCGGGACGGGAGACCAGCTGCATCGCCGCGTTGTCCACGAGCAGGTGGTCGAGCGCGATCTCCTCGTACTCGGGGGCGAGCCTGGAGACCGTCTCGCGCCACAGGCGCGAGGTCTCCATCACGTTTGCCTTGTCGACCGAGGTGAGCTTGCCGCGGCGCTCGCCGGCGGCCTCGAAGCCCACCCGTGCGATGCGCTCGATCTCCTCGACGGAGTAGGCGCAGTCGTCGTGGGCTCGATCGCCGTCGCGGCCAGAGTTTCCGAAATAGATGCCGCCGGTGAGCTCGCGCACGACGAGGAGATCGGTGCGTTCGATCCGCTCTCTGCGCAGCGGGCTCGCCTCGAGCAACGCCTCGCTGGGGCGAACCGGGCGAAGGTTCGCGAACAGCCCAAGCCCCTTGCGCAGTCCGAGCAGCCCCTGTTCCGGCCGCGGCTTGGCCGGATCGGTCGTGTCCCACTTGGGTCCGCCGACGGCGCAGAGCAGGACGGCGTCGGAGGTGCGGCAGGCCTGCAGCACCTCGTCTGTGAGGGCCGTGCCGTGCTCGTCGATCGAGGCGCCGCCGATCGGGTGCTCCCGGATCTCGAAGTCGCCCAGCGCCCGCAGCACCCTGGCGGCGGCCGTGCCGATCTCCGGGCCGATCCCGTCGCCCGGCAGGAGGACGATGCGCTTGCGCTGGTCCGCGGCCGTCACCCGCCGGGGCCTCCACCACTGGACTTCGACCGGATAGACATCGCCGTACTCCTCATTCACGGCGGGCGTCGATGTTGAGGCGGACGTAGTTGAGGGTGAGCGGCTCGCCCTCGAGCTCGAGCACGGCCTCGGCGAACCGGCGGCGCTTCTCCTCGGGCAGCCGGGCCAGATGCGGGCCCATGGTCACCGTGGTCGTAAAGGCGTAGGGATCCTGGGGCTGCACCGGCTTGTTCTCGAGCCAGCACTTCACCTGATCGAATCCCGCGCGGCTCAGCCGCTCCTCGGTCTCCTCGGGCGTTGCGAAGTTCCACATGATCGACATGTCCTGGAAGTGCTCGGCGAATTCCGGCCGCGTCGCCACGGCGACGATGTTCTGCGCGTGCTCGGCGACGTTCCCCGCTCCGCCGCACTGCGCGACCAGCCGCCCGCCGGGACGGATCGCCGAGCGGAGTCTTGAGAAGAGCCGGTCGTGGTCGGGAAGCCAGTGGAAGGTCGCAGTCGAGAAGGTCAGGTCCACCGGGTCCTTCACCTCGAGGTGCGCCAGGTCGGTCACCAGATAGTCCGCCCGATCGCCAAGCGCCTCGCGCGCCTTCTCGATCATCGACTCCGAAGCGTCGACGCAAAGCACGCGCCCCTCCGGCAGCAGCTCGAGCAGCTTGGCGGTGACGCGGCCGGATCCGCAGCCGGCGTCCATCACGTACTCGTCCCCAGCCAGCTCCAGACGGTCGAGCACCTCCAGCCCCCACTCGTACTGCGGGTCGGAGACGCGATCGTAGGTCTGGGCGTCCCACTCGCGGGGACCTGTGTTCATTGGGCGAGCCGAGCTCACAGCGAGGTGGTCACCGGGCCCGCGTCCGCCTTGCCCGCCGCCTCGAACGAGTCGATCCTCTCCGATCGCTGCAGGGTCATCGCCACGTCGTCGAGCCCGTTGATCAGCCGGTGCTTGATCTCCTCGTCGATCTCGAACGGGAAGACGCCATCCTTCGTGTTGACGGTCTGATCGTCAAGATCGATGCGCGCCTCGCCAGCCGCGGCCACGGCCCGGCAGTGCTCGTCGCCGAGGATCACCGGCAGCAGCCCGTTCTTCGTGCAGTTGGAATAGAAGATGTCCGAGAACGAGGGCGCGATTACGGCGTCGAAGCCGAAGTCCTTGAGGCCCCAGACGGCGTGCTCGCGGGAGGAGCCGGAGCCGAAGTTCCGGCCGGTGACCAGGATTGGGTGCGCCGCGAGCTCGATCTCGCCGGAGCGGAACCAGTCGTAGAAGAGAAACTCTCCGTAGCCGGTCTTCTCGACCCGCTTCAGGAACTGCTTAGGCATGATCTGGTCCGTGTCGACGTCGTTGCGGTCGAGCACGGCGACGCGGCCCTCAATCACCTCGATCGCATCCACGGCTTGCTCCATTCCCTTATGTCGACGAAGTGGCCCTCGACGGAGGCTGCCGCGGCCATCTTCGGGCTGACCAGGTGCGTCCGCCCGCCGGCGCCCTGCCGTCCCTCGAAGTTGCGATTGGAGGTCGAGGCGCAGCGCTCGCCCGGCTGGAGGATGTCCGGGTTCATCCCGAGGCAGGCGGAGCAGCCCGACTCGCGCCACTCGAAGCCCGCGGAGCGGAAGACATCGTCGAGTCCCTCCTGCTCGGCCTCCGCCTTAACCTGCTGTGAGCCGGGGACAACCATGCCGCGAAGGCCCGAGGAGATCCTTCGCCCGTCGAGCAGACCGGCGGCCTCGCGCAGGTCGGTGATCCGCGAGTTGGTGCAGGATCCGATGAAGATGCGGTCGAGTGGGATCTCGGTCATCGGCGTCCCCGGCTCCAGGTCCATGTAGGCGAGAGCCCGCTCCGCGGCATCGCGGTCGGCGGGCGCGTCCATTGCGCCGGGGTCGGGGACCGCATCGGTCACCTGGACCACCATTCCGGGGGTGGTCCCCCAGGTGACCATCGGCGAGATCGCCGCGGCGTCGACCTGGATCTCGATGTCGAAGCTCGCGCCCTCGTCGGTGGGCAGCTCGCGCCAGCGCTCGATGGCCGCATCGAAGTCACGCGGCGCGCCGGGCTTGCCGCGGATGTAGTCGAAGGTGGTCTCGTCCGGAGCGACCATGCCGGCACGGCCGCCGCCCTCGATGGTCATGTTGCAGATGGTCATCCGGTTCTCCATCGAGAGGGCGCGGATCGCCTCACCGGCGTACTCGACGGCGTATCCCTGCATGCCGCCGACACCGAGGCGTCCGATGGTCGCCAGGATCAGATCCTTGGCGGTGACGCCGAAACCGAGCTCGCCCGAGTAGTCGATCCGCATCGTCCTCGGCTTCCGCGAGACCAGGCATTGCGTGGCAAGAACGTGCTCGACCTCCGAGGTGCCGATGCCGAAGGCGAGCGCGCCGAAGGCGCCGTGGGTGGAGGTGTGGGAGTCCCCGCACACGATCGTCATGCCCGGTTGGGTGACCCCGAGCTCCGGCCCGATCACGTGCACGATCCCGCGCCGTTCCGAGCCCAGCGAGTAGAGCGGGATGCCGAACTGCTCGCAGTTTCGCTCCAGCGCCTCGACCTGCTTTCGGGAGAGCTCGTCGGCGATCAGGCGGGCCGCCGGCGTTCCGTCGGTGGGGACGTTGTGGTCGGCGGTCGCCAGTGTCTTGTCGGGCCGGCGAACCCCGCGGCCGGCCAGCCGCAGACCATCGAAGGCCTGGGGTGAGGTGACCTCGTGGACCAGGTGGAAGTCGACGTAGATCAGGTCGCGATCGACCTCGTGGGCGTCCCAGATCTTCTCGAAGAGGTTCTTCGCCATCGGTCGTCCTAGCCTCGTCTGAGTCCGGCCGCGACCACGGCGATCAGGCGGGCATCGGTCTCGCCATTGTTCTCGAAGTGATGAGGCAGGTCGGCATCGAAGGTGACGCTGTCGCCCTCCTTCAGTTCGTGCCGCTGGCCGTCGATGAAGAGTTCCGTGGCGCCCTCGATGACCACCGTCGTCTCCCGGCTGCCGGGCTCGTGGACGGGTGGGTCATCCGGTGCGCCGGTGGTCGCACCGGGAGCCAAGGTGTGGAGGGAGACATCAGCCCGCTGGCCGGGCAGCGGCGGGGTGAGCTCCTCGATCTTGTGGCCGCGCCGGCGGCGGGTGCGGCCCTGGCCGCCCCGGACGACGACCACATGGCGATCCTCGTCGAGCCGGAGGAGCTGGGACAGGGTGAGGTCGAGCCCCGCTGCGACCTTTTGCGCCACCGCCAGCGTCGGGCTGGTGTCGCCACGCTCGACCTGCGACAGCATCGGCGCGCTCACTCCGCTGCGCTCGGCAAGGTCGCGGAGCGAGAGATCCATGGCCTCGCGCAGGTTCTTCACCCGCGCTCCGACCGCAGTCGCAGCGATCACCGCGGTGCCGTTCGCACTCTTCGATTCAACTGTCCTCGCCACCTGGTCGTACGCTATCACGTACAACCGTATGCGAGCGAGCCGGTGGGTTCAGCGCACCCCAGCTGTGCGGGTAGCTACCTGGCCGCCGACCAGCTGAGGACGCCGGTGTCGCAGGTGGCGGCGGGATGCCCACCATTCCCCGCGGCATCGGGCGCAGTCGCCGCGATTGAGGCGTGCGCATGGACGGTGCCGGTGACCGACCTCTTGGCGACCCGGCCGGTGACGGTGAAATAGTCGCCGCTGCCGCGTTCCTCCTGCCAGGTACCCGAGAACTTCCGCTTCTTGTTGATCCTGATGTCGCTTCCGAACTGAGTGTCGAACCAGAAGCACTGCGGCGCCGGGAATCACCTTGGGCTTCTTGCCGGCGAACGACAGTTTCAACTGCATCGAGGGAGTCGACGTCGCGAAACCGGCTGGGCTCGGAATGAAGGGCTGGTTGACCGATCCGGCGTACCGGAAGGTTTTTCCCGCCGCCAAGGCGGGCGACATTGCTGCTGCGGCGCAGATCGCCCCCAGCGCGGCCATCCAGAAGTAGCGTCGGGGTGAAGCTGAGTTCGGTCGGGGCATGCCCGTCATGTCGGCCTCCTTGCGAAGCGAGGATTAGGCGGAGACCAAGGGATGGCAGGTGAACCGAGCTTAGGCAGCCGTTCAGCGTCGGTCTATCGGATGGAGCGAGGCTATCCCGGCTACCGAGGCGCGCCAACCGTAGAAGCCCGCATCCCGCGGGGTCAGTCTGTCGGCTCGAGGAGGATGACCGGGATCTGCCGACCGGTCCGTCGCTGGTAGCTCTCGTAGGTCGGGTAGACGTCGACCATCTGTTTCCAGAGGCGCTCGCGCTCCTCCCCCTCGGTCTCCCGTGCGCGCATCTGCCGGACCTCGCCGTACCAGTTGACCGTCGTCTCCGGGTGGGCCTTCAGGTTGTGATACCAGGCAGGATGCCTGTCGACCCCGCCCTTCGAAGCCACTACCACGATGTTCTCGCCGTCCTTCGTCGCGAGGAGCGGATGGGTTCGCCGCTTACCCGACTTGCGGCCAATTGACTCGACTAGCGCAACCGGCGCCTTCCCGTAGGTTCCGCCGACCCGGCCGTGGCTCGCCTTGTAAGCGACGGTATGGACGTCTGTGAACCGCTCCCAGATCCACCAAAACGGCGAGCTCGCCTGGGGCGCTTCGGGCAACCGGATGGATCTCACGGGCCCCACCCTATGTGCTCAGGGTCCCGGCGTCCGCTCCACCGCGGCATCGGCGGTCGCCTCCTCGGCCGCGCGGATCGCGACGCCCTCGAGGGCGTTCGAGATCGCGCGGACGAATGCTCGCGCGGAGGCCTCGAGGATGTCGGTCGCGACGCCCTGGCCGCTGGCGAGCCTGCCGTTGGCCCGGACGGAGACGCTCACCTCTCCGAGGGCGTCAGTGCCGCCGGTGACGGCCGAGACCTCGTAGCGCTGGAGCTCGGCGTCGGTGCCCGTCGCCTCGCGGATGGCGCCGAAGATCGCGTCGACGGGGCCGTCGCCGGAGGCCTGCGCGACCGATTCCTCTCCGCTCGGCAAAACGACGCTCACGCGTGCCTGCGGCGGGCGCTGCGACCCGGATTCGATCTCGAACCAGCGCAGGTTGTAGGCCTCGGCCGATTCCCGCATCTCATCGGAGACGATCGCCTCGAGGTCCAGCGCGGTCACCTGCTTCTTCTTGTCCGCGATCTCCTTGAAGCGCTTGAACGCCTGGTTCAGCGCACCGCCCTCGACCTCAAAGCCGAGAGCCTTTAGGGCGTCCTGGAGAGCGTGGCGGCCGGAGTGCTTGCCGAGCACGATCGAGTTGGAGTCCAGGCCGACCTCGGTCGCGTCCATGATCTCGTAGGTCGAGCGCTCCTTGAGTACGCCGTCCTGATGGATGCCGGACTCGTGGGCGAAGGCGTTCCGCCCCACCACCGCCTTGTTCGGCGGCACCGAGTAGCCGGTCAGCCTGGAGACCATGCGACTGGTCCGGGCCAGCTCGCGCGTGTCGATGCCGGTGTCCAGCCCGTGAGTGTCGCGGCGCGTCCTGAGGAGCATCACTATCTCCTCCAGAGAGCAGTTGCCCGCCCGCTCCCCGATCCCGTTGACGGCGCACTCCACCTGGCGCGCGCCAGCGAGCAGGCCGGCGTAGGAGTTGGAGACGGCCATGCCCAGGTCGTCGTGGCAGTGGACCGAGACCTCGACTCCGTCCAGCCCCGGGACCCGCTCGTAGAGGCGGCGGAAGTATGCCGCGTACTCCTCCGGAGTCGTGTAGCCCACCGTGTCCGGGATGTTGATCACGTTGGCGCCCTCCGCGACCGCGATCGCGCAGACCTCGGCCGTGAACTCGATGTCGGCGCGGGTCGCGTCCATCGGCGAGAACTCGACGTCATCGCAGTAGGACCTGGCGAGCGCGACCGCAGCCTTCGCCTGGCCCTTGACGTCCTCGCGCGTCGTCTGCAGCTGGTGCTCGATGTGGATGTCGGAGGTCGAGATGAAGGTGTGGATCCGGGGCCGCTCGGAGTCCTTGATCGCGTTCCAGGCGGCGTCGATGTCCGCCTTGTGGGTCCGGGCCAGGCCGCAGACCACGGGCCCTTCGACGCCCTGGGCGATCGCCTCGACCGCCTCGAAGTCGCCGGGCGAGGTGATCGGGAAGCCGGCCTCGATCACGTCGACCCCAAGGCGGGCCAGCTGCTGCGCGATCTCGACCTTCTCCTGCGTGTTCAGCGAGATGCCGGGCGACTGCTCGCCGTCGCGCAGCGTCGTGTCGAAGATGTGGACCCGGTCCGAGTCCGAGACCGGACCGGCTACACCGCCTGCGTCACTCATCACTACCTCCTTCTCCTGAGACTTCCGATGACCTGTTCGTGAGTTCGCGGCTCTCGCGCCGCCCAGCGCTATTCCCCCCGAAGGGGGAGGAGAAGGAGAAGCGCCAGGCTGTCGAGCCGGTGCGTCATCGAAGTCAGGGGAGAGTAGCGCAGCCAGCCGGGCCGGTCGAATTGTCCGGGCCGCGCTTTACGGTCACCGGCGATGCGCGCGGACCAGATCCAGGCGCGGGCGGTCGCGAAGATTGTCGTCGTCGCTCTGTTCTGGGCCGCGATCGCGGTGCTCCTCGCAATCGCCTTGCTCCACACTCGCACCACGCTGCAGTGGGTCGCAGCGGCGATCTTCCTGGCGCTGGCGCTTGATCCGGCGGTCAGCCTGGTGCAGCGCGCCTGGCCGAGGGGCGGCTCGATGCCGCGGGTGCTGGCGATCCTGATCGTCTACGTAGCCGCCTTCGCGGCGATGGTCTTCCTGGTGTTGCACATCTTCCCGCCGATCGTCGAGGACATCGAGAACCTGGCGAAGAAGCTGCCCGCCTACGTCAAGGACTTCGAGAACTGGGCGAACAACAACCAGCAGTTCCAGGAGCTCAATGAGAAGTACGACATCACCCAGAAGCTGACCGAGCAGGCGAGCAGCCTGCCCTCGCACCTGTCGAGCGGCGCGAGCACGATCGGCTCGTTCACGGTCAGCCTGCTCGAGCACCTGCTCGCAGCGATCACGGTGATCACGCTGACTTTCTTCCTGCTGCTCGACGGCCGCGGCATGGTGCAGCGCGGCACGGGCCGTCTCGCGAGCCTGCAGCGCGACCGCGCCCGGCGGATCGCCGACCGGGTGGCGGAGGTGGTGAAAGCTTACGTCAGCGTCAACCTGCTGCTGGCGATCGCCGCCGGGTTCCTGACCTGGGCGTTCCTGGAGGCGGAGGGCTTCCACCTCGCCCTGCCGATGGCGGTCCTGGTCGCCTTCCTCGACCTGATCCCGTTGATCGGCCTGACGATTGGCGGCTTCTCGGTGTTCGCGGTGCTGCTGATTGACGGCGGGCCCGGCGACGCGATCGTCTGGCTGATCCTGTTCCTCATCTACCAGCAGCTCCAGGACCGCATCATCCAGCCGCTGCTCTACAAGGGCGGAGCACTCAAGGTGAACCCGGCCGTGGCGATCGTCGCCGTGATCGTGGGAGCGAACCTGGCCGGGATCCTGGGCGCGCTCCTCGCGATCCCCACCGCGGCCTCGCTGGGAGTCGTGATCGACGAGCTCGTCTTCTCAGGTCCCGCGAGCGCTCCGGGGACGGAGCCGGAGCCGGCCGACTAGCTCGCCGCCCCGCTTCCAGAAGGGGCCACCTCGCGAACCCGCGAAGCGGTCCTCGGAGCGTCCCTTCTTCCCGTGGCGGTAGAACAGCCTCGCCCAGACGGAGTGGGGCTTGGCCAGCCGGAAGGCACCGACCAGGCCGACCACCGGGATCAGGATGCTCCAGATGGCCATCCCGAATTTCTCTTTCGCGGCGTTGACGAATGCGAGGAAGACGCCGAAGAGGCCGATGGACCCCACGGCCGCCTGGATCTCGTCCGCGACGTCGGTGGTCACGTCGATCCAGCCCCGCAGG
>DATFOK010000107.1:0-12407 GCA_035265665.1 Solirubrobacterales bacterium
GATCGCCGCGGGTCTTCTCGCCGCCGCCCTGCTCGTCGCTCTGCCCGCAATCGGATCGAACGGCACGAGCGGCGACTACAAGGTCCGCGGCATCTTCGACAACGGCTCGTTCGTGGTGAACGGCGAGGACGTGCGCGTCGCTGGGGCGAACGTGGGAACGGTCGAGTCGGTCGACGTCACTGGCAACGACGAGATCGCGAGCGTCGAGGGCGGCCCGCATCCGGCGCCCGGCAAGGCCGTCGTCGTCATGAAGATCACCGACTCGGGGTTCAAGGACTTCCGCGCCGACGCCAGCTGCCTGATCCGCCCGCAGTCGCTGATCGGCGAGAAGTACATCGACTGCACGCCCACCCGGCCGCGGGCACCGGGCACTCCGCCTCCGCCGGCCCTCCAGCAGATCGAGGACGGCGAGCCCGGTGCGGGCCAGTACCTGCTTCCGCTTGAGAACAACGGGAAGACCGTCGACCTCGACCTGATCCAGAACATCCAGCGGCTGCCCTACCGCGACCGGTTCCGCCTGATTCTCAACGACCTCGGCGCCGGCCTGGCGGGCCGGGGGGAGGACCTGGGCGAGGTCATCGACCGCGCCAATCCGGCGCTCCGCCAGACCGACCGCGTCCTCAACATCCTCGCCCTGCAGAGCCGGCAGCTGGCAAGCCTGGCGAGCAACGGGGACCGCGTCCTCGAGCCACTGGCCCGCAACCGCACGCACGTCACCGGCTTCTTCCGCAACGCCGCGATCTCGGGCGAGGCAACCGCCGAGCGCAGCGCCGATCTCGAAGAGAGCCTCCGCAAGTTCCCCGAGACCCTGCGCCAAGTCAGGCTGACGTCGGCGAAGCTGAAGAACTTCGCGGACCGCGGGATCCCGCTGTTCGCGGCGCTGAACCAGGGTGGGCGCGGCCTGAGCAAGGCGACCGTCAACCTCCCCGCCTTCGCTAGGCGCTCGATTCCCGCCCTGCAGACCCTCGGCGACGCGGCCGAGACCGCCGGGCCCAAGCTCGCCGCCTCCGACGGCCTGCTCACCGATCTCGCCGTCACGGCGAACACCTCCGTGCCGATCGGCAACAACTTCTCCGCGTTCCTGGACACGTTCACGAAGACCCAGGGGTTCCAGAACCTCATGGACTTCATCTACAACTCGGTCGGCGCGACCAACGGCATCGACGCCTACGGCCACTTCCTCCGCTCCAACCTCCAGCTGACCAGCTGCGTGGAGGTAGCGGTCACCGTGCAGTCGGGCTGCGAGGCCTTCTTCCGCCCGACCACGACCCCAACCACGACCAAGAAGAAGAAGAAGGGGAAGAAGTCGGTCCGCAATGCCCGGGGGAAGCTCCGCTCCAGGCTGCCGCTGCCGCCCATCGACGTCCCCGACCTGAGCCAGCTCCTGCCGCCGGCCACCTCCGAGCAGCCCGAGCAGCCCGCCGATGAGTCCGGTTCGGGCACAACCACGACGACTCCGGAACCGGAATCGGGCGATCAGGAGACGACGACAACCCAGACCACCTCGATGCGAAGCGCCAGGATGTTCCTCAACTTCCTCCTGGGAGGCGGAGCGTGAGGGGCGGGCGCGCAGGCAGCCTCGCCGCGAGCCCGACCCTGGTCGGCGCGGTCACCGTCCTCGTCGTGGTCGTCGCCGTCTTCCTCGCCTACCAGGCGAACAGCGGGCTCCCCTTCGTCCCGATCTACAGGCTCTCGGCCCAGCTGCCGGACGCGAACAGCCTGGTCAAGGGAAACGAGGTCCGGATCGGCGGCCAGCGCGTCGGCCAGATCACCGCGATCACGCCCGAGAACGTCGCCGACGCACCGTGCACCGGCGACCCGACCCGCCGCTGCACCGGCCAGGTCGCGAAGGTCGACATGGATCTCAATCAGGACCTCGAGCCGCTCCCCGAGGACTCGACGGTCGTCGTCCGGGCCAAGTCGGCACTCGGCCTCAAGTACCTGCAGATCAACCGCGGGGACTCGAGCCAGGGGTTCCAGCCGGGCTCGACGATGCCGCTCGGCGCCGCCCGGCCGGAGCCGGTGGAGCTCGACCAGGTCTTCAACATGTTCGATGATCCGACCAGGACGGCGATCCAGACCGACCTGCTCGAGTTCGGCAACGCCCTCGCCGGCCGCGGGGTGGATCTGAACCAGGCGATCGGCGAGTTCAGGCCCCTGGTCGAGCGCCTCACACCGGTGATGCGCAATCTGGCGGATCCGAACACCGGGCTCTCGAACTTCGTCTCCTCCCTCTCCGCCACCGCGGCCGAGGTCGCGCCGGTCGCCGAGATCCAGGGCCAGCTCTTCGCCGACCTGGACACCACCTTCGCCGCCTTCGCCCGCGTCTCGCGCCCCTTCATTCAGGAATCGATCTCCCGCTCGCCGGCGGCCGAGGACGCGGCGATCGCGCACCTGCCGACGATCCGGCCGTTCCTGGCCAACACGGGCAAGCTGTTCGCGGAGCTGACCCCCGGATTCCAGGCGCTCGCGCCCCGGGCCAAGGAGCTTGGCGCCGCCACCGTGGAGGGAGTGAAGGCACTCGCCCTCGCCCCGGCCTTCAACGCCCAGCTCGACCCGACCGCGCAGGCGATTCTCGATCTCGCCAACAACGCCAGCGCGCGCCAGGGGATCAACGCCCTCACTGAGTTCAACAACACACTCGGCCCACCGCTCCGGTTCATCACTCCCGCCCAGGCGATCTGCAACTACGGAACGCTGCTCTTCCGTAACACCGCCAGCTGGCAGAGCTCGAGCAACGGGATCGGTACCAGCCAGCGGGCCATCGTTCTGCAGCCGCCACTCGGCCCCAACAGTGAGGTCGGGCCGAGCTCAGCGCCCGCGAACGGCGGCGGCCAGCCCTCCAACTTCCTGCACTACAACCCGTACCCGAACAGCGCCGCGCCCGGCCAGCCACGGGAGTGCGAGTCGGGCAACGAGGGCTACGCGGCCGGCCAGCAGGTGATCGGGAACGTCCCCGGCAACCAGGGGATCCTCACCGAGGGGCAGATCCTCCAGCAAGTCAAGAAGAAGAAGTCCAAGAAGAAGGGCAAGAAGTGACGCCCGCCGCGCCAAAGGTGCCCCAGCGCAAGGACTACGACGAGCGGATCTACCGCAAGGGCCATCCGCCGCACCGGACGCGTAACGCGCTGATCCTGATCGCGCTGGTGATCGCCGGGACCTATCTCGCCTGGACCAAGTCGATCCCGTTCCAGTCGCAGTTCGAGCTCAAGGCGGTCTTCCAGAACGCGGCCAACATCCGCAAGGACTCGCCTGTGCGGATCGCCGGAGTGAACGTCGGCAAGGTCGAGAGCGTGAAGAGCGTCTGCGCGAACGGGCTTAGCGACAGCTGCGCGAGCAACTACTCGGAGGTCACCTTCACCGTTGACGACGACGGCCTGCCGATCCACAGCGACGCGCAGGTCGAGATCCGGCCGCGCATCTTCCTCGAGGGCAACTTCTTCCTGGACGTCAGCCCGGGGAGCCCGAGCGCGCACGACCTGTCCGACGGCGACACGATCCCGGTTACCCAGACGTCCACCGCGGTCCAGCTGGATCAGATCCTCACCTCGCTGCAGGCGCCGGACCGCGCCAACCTGCAGAAATTGCTCGAGGGCTACGGCCAGGCCCTCAACCGCAAGCCGACCCCCGCCGACGACGCGACCCAGGATCCCGAGGTACAGGGCCTGACCGCAGCCGAGGCGATCAACAAGTCGTTCACCTACGGAGCCACAGCCGCGCGCGACTCGGCGATCGTGAACGAGGCGCTTCAGGGCACCTCTCCACACGATCTCTCCAACCTGATCGCCGGGCAGGCCCGTGTGTTCAACGCCCTGGTCGGCCATGAGTCACAGCTCCAGGGCCTGGTCAGCAACTTCAACACCGTGGCCGGCGCGCTCGCCGAGGAGTCCACGAACCTCCAGCGTACGATCCGCCAGCTCGGCCCGACGCTCGAGGTTGCCGAGCCATCGTTGCGGCACACCGACTCGACGCTGCCGTTCCTGCGCGCCAACGCCCTCGCTCTGGCGAAGGGGATTCCGGAGCTGCCGGCGACGATCGCCGCGTCGCAGCCGTGGCTCGACCAGACCGCGGCGCTGCTCGGCAGGAACGAGCTCGGCTACATCGCCAGACAGCTCCGGCTGGCCGGGCCGGGCGCCGGGAAGTCGGCGGCCGATGGGCGTGGGCTCTTCTCCCAGATCGGCCTGCTCAGCGGCTGCGTCAACAACGTGCTCGAGCCGACCGGCAACGTCGTGCTCAGCGACTCCGGCCCCGGCTACAACTTCGACACGGGCGTTCCGAACTTCAAGGAGTTCGGCTACGCCGCCGTGAACCTCGCGGGTGACGGAATCATCTTCGATGGCAACGGTCCCGCGCTCCGTCTCTTCGCGGGCGGGGGCTCAACGCCAGAAGGGGGCCCGGTCCCGAATCTCCGCTCGCCGGTGCCGGGAGCCGTCAGCACCAGGGGGAGCGCGCTCTGGGGCGGCAGCACGACCCCGCCGATCGGGACGCGCCCCGGCCTCGGCTCCAAGCCGCCCTTCCGAACCGACGTCGCCTGCCAGAACAACTCGATCCCCGACCTGAACGGACCGCTCGCGGCCCAAGGGCCGCCCGACCCCGCCGCCTATCCATGAGACGCGCCCTGAGAGCACATCTCCGCGACGTCGTGGCGGTCATCGCACTGCTCGCCGCCGCCCTGTTCGCGACCACCGTGATCCTGATCAACCAGCGCACCACCCTGCCGGCCTGGGTGCCGCTGATCGGAACCGACCGCTTCGAGCTGGAGGCCGAGTTCTCCACGGCACAGGCCGTCACGCCGGGGCAGGGCCAGTCGGTCGACATCGCGGGGATCAAGGTCGGCGAGGTCACCGGCGTCAAGCTCGAGGGTGGCCACGCCGTGGTCAGCATGGAGGTCGACAACGAGTACGCGCCGCTGATCCATGATGACTCCTCGCTCCTGCTCCGGCCGAAGACCGGACTCAACGACATGGTGATCGAGGTCGATGCGGGCACCCAGTCGAGCCCGGAGGTCGAGGAGGGCTCGACGATCCCGCTCGCCTCGACCCAGCCACAGGTCAATCCTGACGAGTTCCTCGCATCGCTCGATGCCGACACCCAGCAGTTCCTGAAGCTCCTGCTGGCGAACGGGGCGGAGGCACTCGATCCGGAGAAGGGCCGCGACGTGAAGCTCTCGAACGCGCTCCGCCGCCTCGATCCCTTCGCGCGGGACATCGCACGGATCAGCGGCGCGCTGGCCCAGCGCCGGCAGAACATCTCCCGCTCGATCCACAACTTCCAGCTGCTCTCGACTGAGCTCGGCGACCGCGATCAGGACGTGGTCAACTTCGTCGACTCCTCCGACGCCGCGCTGGCGGCCTTCGCCCGTGAAGAGGCCTCCATTCGCAGCGCCCTCCAGGAGCTCCCGTCGACGCTCAAGGTTACGAGAGGCGCACTCGAGGGCGCCGACGACCTCGCCCTGCAGTCCGGGCCGGCGCTCAAGAAGCTGCTGCCTGGTTCCAGGGCGACCGGTGCCGCGCTGCGCGCGCTGCGCCCCCTCTTCCAGCAGACGGCCGGCCCGATCCAGAACCAGATCCGGCCGTTCACCAGGCAGGTGGCGAGCCCGGTGACCCACGTGGCGCAGATCTCCCAGGGCCTGGGCGTCGCGACCCCCGGGCTGAAGACCGGCTTCACCGACCTCAATCTCGGCCTCAACGCCCTCGCCTTCAACCCTGGGGGGTCAGATGAGGGCTACCTCTTCTACGTCCCCTGGCTGAACCACAACCTGCAGGCGAACTACCTGCTCCAGGACGCCTACGGCCCGATCCGCCGCGGGATCCTCCTGATCAGCTGCTCGACTGCCTTCACCGCGGAGGGCACCCTGCTGGCCGAGCCCTATCTGCGGCTGCTCTACCAGCTCACCGGCGCGGCACGCGCCTCGAACATCCCGGATTGCCAATGAGGACGCGCGGACCGACAGTCGGGCAGATCGCGGTCGCAGTCGCCTTCGCCTTCTCGTGCTTCGGCCTGCTGCTCTTCCTCTGGACGACCTTCGGCGGCCCGGTGCCGCTGAAGCCGGAGGGCTACCGGGTCGAGGTGCCGTTCGACGAGGCCACTCAGCTCGCGGTCGAGTCCGACGTGCGGATCTCGAACGTTTCCGTGGGCAAGGTGAAGTCGATCGATCTCGCCGACTCCGGTCCCAACCGGGATCTCGCCGTGGCGACGATCGAGATCACCAGCCGCTACGCCCCGATCCCCGCGGACACGCGGGCGATGCTGAGACAGAAGACGCTCCTCGGCGAGACCTACGTCGAGCTCACACAGGGCGACCGTGACGGGCCGAAGTTGGCGGAGGGGGCGACCCTGCCCCGAGCGCAGGTCCAGCCCTCGGTGCAGCTCGACGAGATCTTCCGCACCTTCGACGCGCGAACGCGTGCCGCGTTCCAGACCTGGCTGCAGCAGCTCGCGATCGCCAGCGCCGGCCGGGGCGCCGATCTCTCCGCGGCGATCGCCAACCTCGAGCCGTTCGCCGAGGACGCCAATCGGCTGCTGCGCGTGCTCGACACCCAGCAGGGCGCCGTCCAGCGGCTGGTCCGCGACACCGGTGAGGTCTTCGGCGCCCTCAGCGAGCGTCAGGGCCAGCTCCAGGGCCTGATCCGCAACTCCGGCACCGTCTTCCGCACCACCGCGGTCCGCAACCGCGACCTCGAGGCGACGTTCCGCGCCCTGCCCACCTTTCTGACCGAGTCGAGACTCACGGTCAACCGCCTGGAGAGCTTCTCCCGCAACGCCGATCCGCTGATCGACCAGCTGCATCCCGCCGCTCGGGCCCTGAGCGCCGATCTGAAGCCGATCGCCAAGGTCGCGCCCGATTTCAGGGGCTTCTTCACCGGCCTCCGCAAGACCGAGATCCGCGCGCGGGCGGGCCTGCCGGCGCTGCAGCGGCTGCTCAACACCGACCTGCCTCCCCTGCTCGACCAGGTCGTGCCGTTCACCCGGCAGCTCAACCCGATCGTCTCGATGATCGGCCGCTACCAGCGGGATGTGACCGGGTTCCTCGGCAACGCAACCGTGGCGACCAACGCGCAGATCAGCAACGAGGCCGGCAACCTCTCGCGCTACATCCGCAGCTCGGCGCCGCTCTACCCGGAGGACCTCGCGATGTTCGGGCCCACTGCCGCAAGTGAGCATCGCCTGGCCTATTCGCGGTCGAACCCGTACCCGGCGCCTGACAGTGCGCTAAATGTCGCCAGCGGCCTGCTCACCTTCGACACCCGGGCCTGCACCACCCCGCCGGGGCTGACGGCGGGGCTGGGACCGGACACTGACTACGTCGGGCAGCCGGTGTGGGACAACCGAGCGACCTTCGACACCCCGCAGGAGTTGCTGGACGAGCTGAAGGAAACAGCCTTCCGAGATCAGACCAGCACCTCCTCGTTGCCCGCCGTGGCCTGTAGCAAGCAGCCGGCGCAGCCCTCGCTCGGCCAGGTCCCGGAGCTCAGCGACTACATCCACGTCTACGCGAACCCCTAGAGGCGGGTCAGGAGCGGTACCGAGTATTCGGCCAGCGGAATTTCAGGCCAAGGTTCCGCACAACTACGCGGAATTTCCTGTGTTAGGTTCAGCGAGAGAAGGCAAATTCAAGGGCTGGCGGTCCTTACGGATTTGGGGTGCCGTCAGGGAATTGCCAAACGGAAAAGGAGTGGTATGCGTAACCGCAAGTATCTGATCGGCGCCTTGGTGGGCGTGATCGGGGCGCTGGCCCTCTCGGGCGTTGCTTCGGCGGCTCCCACCGGCCAGACGCTGCAGACGACGCTGTCGCCGGCGAAGCAGGACAAGAAGAAGTTCGGCGGCGTGTCGCTGCACAACATCATCAGCACCACGATCGACAACCCGGCCGCGACCCAGTCGCCGCGGCAGACCGTGTTCACGATCGACCCGAACGTGAAGTTCGTGAACGGCAACATCCCGGTCTGTGCGCTGAGCCAGATCCAGGGCAAGTTTGATGCCCAGGCGCGAGCTGCCTGTCCGCAGAGCATCACCGGCCAGGGAACCGTCGAGGTCAACAACGGGGCGATCAGGGGCCTCGTGACGTTCTTCAGTGGCGGTCCCAACACGATCTACGTGCAGACCGACATTGGGCCGGGCGCCACGACCCTGACCATCATCGGGCAGATCACGGGCAAGATCCTGACGTTCAGCAACATCCCGAACACGCCGGGTCTCGTCCTGACGAAGTTCGACACCACGTTCAACAAGCGCAAGACGGGCAAGAAGACGTTCTACGTCATGGCCCGCTGCAAGAAGAAGAGGTGGTCCACCAGCGAGACTACGACCTTCTACAGCGGCGAGTCGTTCACCGCGTCTTCCAGCATGAAGTGCAAGCAGAAGAAGAAGAAGAAGTAAGCGCTTTTTCTTCCAGCTGAAGTTGCGAGAGGGGCGGCCTTCGGGCCGCCCCTCTTGTTGGTCGATTCGAGGCTCGTCTGCGAGAGGTACGATCCGCGATGTTCACAAACGGCCGGTGGTCAAGGGAAGTCCGGTGAGAAGCCGGCGCGGTCCCGCCACTGTGACCGGGCGATGAGACCAACGCACTAGCCACTGGGGAGCCGCCGGCTCCCTGGGAAGGCGCGGGGGTTGTCAGCCCGGAAGCCAGGAGACCTGTCCCCGGCCAGCCAATACGACCCTCGAGGAAGGGGTGGCTTCAATGAGAATGACTGTCTCGATTGCGGCGCTGGCGTCGCTGATCGCCGTTGCGCTGGTCCCGGCGGGAGCGAGTGCGAGCGTCGGGGCCGATCTGCGGGTGGTGGGTGCGAGCGGCGAGCTCGACGACCTGACCCAATACAGCGACACGACCACGATGCCGACCAACCCACAGGCGGAGTGCTTCGGGCCCGGCAGCGGGGGCTCCGGACAGGGGGTGACCGTCCCTGGCGCGAACGGTCTCGGCGTGGTGGTCGAAGCAGCGAAGAGCCGTAGCCGGCTCAATCCGCTCTTGCTCACTGACACATTCGTGTCCCAGGGATTCGGAGTCGGCGTGTGCGCCATCGGCGGCCAGGTGGCCACGGGCTCGGCCTTCTGGTACACGAAGGTGAACCACACGGGGCTGCAGGTCGGGGGGTCCCAGTTCGCGATCCACTCGGGCGACCAAGCCCTCTGGTACCTGGCGCCGAACTTCCCGCCGCCCCCCGAGCTCGTGCTGAACGCACCGGTTCGACAGCCTGCCGGGACCCCGTTCGCGGTTCAGGTGCTCGCCTACGCCGACGACGGCACGGCGACGCCGGCTGCGGGGGCGGTGGTCTCCGGCGGCAGCTCGCCGGCCACGACCGACGCATCCGGCAACGCCCAGGCGACGATGAACGGCCCGGGCACCGCCCAGCTGCAGGCCACGCGGGGCGCGGACATCCCGAGCGCCCTGACCGCGATCTGCTCGTTCTCCGAGCCCGCCGATTGCCCGGCAGCACGCGGGCGACTGATCGTCGGCTCCGACGGGGTTGATCAGATCACCGGCACCGCGGGCCCGGATCGGATCAAGCCCCGCGGCAGTCGCGACAGAGTCCGCGCGCTCGCCGGCGACGACCGGATCGACATTCGCGGAGGCGGAAAGGACCGCGTCAACTGCGGCGGCGGCGAGGACAGCGTCAAGGCGGGCAAGGGCGACAAGCTCGCCAAGAACTGTGAGCGCCGCAGTCGCTCGGTGAAGAAGGGCAAGCGCGGCAAGCAGAAGGGGAAGAGCAAGAAGTGATCCCAGCCCGGAGTCTCGCGGCCGCCCTGGCGCTCTGCGCCACGGCGGTCGCGGGCTGCGGGCTCGGGCCGGGAGAGGACGAGGGCGAGGTCGAGCTGACCGTGACCCGCGATTACGGCGCCAAGGTGATGGTCGCGGAGAGCGACTCGATCAAGGAGTCGGACACGGTGCTGCGCGTCCTCGACCGCAATGCCGATCTGGCCACGCGCTACGGCGGCGGCTTCGTCCAGTCGATCGATGGGCTAGCCGGCGGGTCGAGCGGCGGCCGCCGCAGCGACTGGTTTTTCTACGTCAATGGCATCGAGTCCCCGACGGGGTCCGCCGAGTACGACCTCTCGGACGGCGACCGGGTCTGGTGGGACTACCGGGACTGGACGGCCGCGATGCGCGTGCCTGCAGTCGTCGGCTCTTGGCCCGAGCCTTTCCTGCATGGGTTTCAGGGACGCCGCTGGTCGGCGGTCCTCAAGTGCCGCGCTACCGCCGCGATCTGTGAGGCTGCCAACCAGCATCTCTCGCCTCTCGGCATCAAGATTTCCGGCGCACCCACGAATCCCATCGAAGTGGTGGTCGGGACTTGGAACGCCGTTCGCAGCCACCAAGTGGCTGGACTGCTGTCTGAGGACCCCGACCGGAGCGGCGTCTTCGCCCGGTTCGTTGGGACCAGGCGTCCGCTTTTCGAACTGCTAAACCGGCAAGGTCAGCCCGCCGGAAGCATTGGCAAGGGCGGCGGGCTGATTGCAGCTCTGCGGCCCGGCGAGGGGCCGCCGACCTGGGTCGTTACCGGAACGGACGCCAAGGGCGTCGCGGCTGCTGCCGGCCTGCTCGGCGAAGGGCTGCGGAACCACTACGCGCTCGCGACCCAGCCGGGGGCCGGGCCGATCGGGGTGCCGGTGCCGTGAGACCCGCGCTCGCGTACTCGCCGGGGCGGAGCCCGCTCCACCGCGCGAGGCCGGGGGCCGCGATCGCCTACCTCGGCGCGCTCGCGCTCGTCGGCTTCATCTACTCGAGCCCGCTGGTGCTGATATCGGCCGCGGCAGCCACGGCGCTTGCTGGTATGGCCGCGGGCGCCGGGCGGGCGGTCCGCGCGTCACTGCGCCTGGCGCTGCCTCTGCTGCTGCTGATGGTCGCCGTCAACGCCCTGGTCAGCCACCGCGGCGACACGGTTCTGGTGCGCGGCTGGGAGATGCCCGTGCTCGGCAACACGGACGTCACCCTCGAGTCGCTCGCGGCGGGGGCGACTATCGGGCTGCGTGTTGTCGCGATCGTGCTTGCCTTCGCGGTGTATTCGGCCTGCGTCGACCCCGACCGCGTACTCCGGGCGCTCCGCCCCCTCGCCCGGCGCTCCGCGATGACGGCGGGCCTCGTCACGCGCATGGTCCCGCTCGCCGCCGCCGACGGCGCTCGGTTGAGAGAGGCGGCGGCGCTACGCGGGCCGGGGGCCGAGCCGGTCGGCCGGGCCGCCCTGGCGCGGCGCCTGGTCGAGGGCGCGCTCGACCGCGCGGTCGACGTGGCCGCCACCTTGGAGCTTCGCGGCCACTCCCTTGGGGTACGGCCGCAATCTCGGCGCGAGCGCTCGCGCGAGGACGCGCCGCTGATCGTGACCGCGGCCGCGATCGCGCTCGCCGCCGTGGCGGCCCGGATCGCCGGAGCGGGCGGCTTCGAGACCTACCCGCGAATCGAGATGGTCGTCGGAGCGGTGACGATCGGCCTCTGCGTCGCGCTGCTCGTGCTCGCGGCGGGTCCGTTCGTGCTGCGGAGGTGGCGATCGCGTGGCTGACCGGGTCCTCGACCTCAGCGGACTCAGCTATCGGTACCCGGACGCCGAGCACGACGCGCTCCGCAACGTCGAGCTGCGCGTCGAGCCGGGCGAGTTCGTCGTGATCGCGGGCCGGTCAGGTTCCGGCAAGTCGACTCTGCTGCGCGCCGCCTGCGGCCTCGTTCCGCACTTCCACGGCGGTCGGGTCGAGGGTGAGGTCGAGGTGGCCGGTCTGGACGCGAGCTCGCACGGCCCCGCCGAGCTGGCCGAGGTCGTCGGGCTGGTGGCTCAGGAGCCGGAGACGCAGGTGGTGAGCACCACGGTGCGCGCGGAGATCGAGCTGCCGCTCGAGCTCCGAGGCGTCGGGGGGGCGACCAGATCCCGGGCGGTGGAGGAGGTCTCGCTGGCGCTCGCGATCGACGGCCTGCTGGACCGAACCACGGACACTCTCTCCGGAGGCGAGCTCCAGCGGGTCGCGCTCGCGGCCGCGCTGGCCACGCGCCCGGCCCTCGTGCTGCTCGACGAGCCGACCTCACAGCTTGACCCGGTGGCGGGAGACGAATTGATCTCGCTGCTCCGCCGCCTGAACGAGGAGTGGGGGGTGGCCGTGCTCCTGGGGGAGCACCGGCTGGAGCGCTGCCTGGCGGCGGCCGACCGCGTGGTGGCCCTCGATGGGGGCTCCATCTCGTTCGAGGGTCCGCCGCGGGAGTTCCTCGAATGGGCCCTGGACGCCGATCCCGTGCTCGCGACACCGGGCTCCAGGCTGCTGCGCGAGGCGGGGCTGCCCGCGCCCGCGAGCGTCCGCGAGGGGCGGCGTGCCCTGCAGGCGGCAAACCTCGCGCCGAACGTCCCGGGACCCCAGCTCCAGGGAGGTACGCGGGACGTTCGCGGCAGGAGGGACCGGGCCGCGCTTGGTTTCCGGGACGTTTGGGTCGA
>DATFOK010000108.1:0-12573 GCA_035265665.1 Solirubrobacterales bacterium
GGACTCGATAAGCGTGCGACGGCTCGTCGAAGGGGTGGCCGTCAGCCATCGCAGCGCGGCAGCACTCTGGGGGATGCTTTCGCCTCACGACGGGCCCATCGATGTCACGGTCCGCGGCGACGGAGGCCGGGGAGAGGCGCAGGGGCATCAGGGTCCACCGATCCTCCACCTTGATTGCCGGTGTTTCGATCCTCCGCAACGGCATCGCAGTTACGAAGGCGACGCGAACGCTCCGCGACCTTCACCGCACCGTTTCCGAGCCCGTCTACCGGGCCGCCGTCCGCCGCGCGCTCCACAAACGCCTGATTTCGTCCGCTCAGCTCCGATCTGATGAGGAGCTCACTTGCAGCGAGCTCGAGCGCCGCTTTCGGACTTTGTGCCGCCGCCACCGCCTTCCCCAGCCTGAGGTGAATGCGCGCATCGGCCCCTACGAGGTGGACTTTCTTGGCGCCAGCAACGGCTCGTCGTCGAGACCGACTCCTGGCGCCATCACGGCGACCGCTCCGCCTTGGAGCGCGACCGCGCCCGGGACACCCACCTTCAGAGCTTGGGTTTTCGCGTCCTGCGCTTTACCCCATCGCAGCTGACCGACGAGTGGTCCGCCGTCGTTGCGGCTTTGCGTGAACTACTCGGCCAGAGGTCTCTGGCACCCAACCTATGATGGACACGTGCCCGCAACGACCCAGAAGAAGGCCCCTGCGAAGGGCGCGAAGGGCACGCAGAAGCCGGGCGAGCTCTTCCTAATCGACGGCAATTCGCTCGCCTATCGGGCGTTCTTTGCCCTGCCCGAGTCGATCGCGACCCACGACGGCCGGCCCACCAACGCGATCTACGGCCTCGCCTCGATGTTCGCGAAGATGCTGATCGACCACGACCCGTCCGCGGTCGTCGTCTGCTGGGACGCGGGCTGGTCCGGCCGCGAGCTCACCTACGAGCCGTACAAGTCGGAGCGCAAGCCCCGCCCAGACCTCCTCCGGGACCAGTGGCCCCATCTGATGCCCCTGGCAGAGGCCTTCGGCTTCACCAACATCAGGGTCGACGGCTACGAGGCCGACGACGTGATCGCCTCCCTGGTCAAGCGCGCCCGCGAGCAGGACATCCCGGTGATGGTCGTCTCCGGCGACCGCGACGTCTACCAGCTGGTCGAGGACGGGGTCCGCGTCATGACCACCTCCCGCGGCGTCACCGACACCAAGATCTACGACCGCGCGGGCGTGATCGAGCGCTACGGCGTTCCGCCCGAGCTCGTCACCGACCTGATCGGGCTGAAGGGCGACACCTCGGACAACATTCCCGGCGTTCCCGGAATCGGCGACAAGACCGCCGCCCAGCTGCTCCAGCAGTACGGCGACCTCGAGGACGTCCTCTCCAACATCGACGAGATCTCCGGTGCCAAGCGCAAGGAGAACCTCACCAACCACGCCGAGGACGCCCGCATCTCAAAGGAGCTCGCGACCGCCATCACCGACATCGACGTCGAACTCGATCTCGACGAGCTGATGGGCAAGCACATGGACCGCAGCCGGCTGCGGGAGGTCGCCCGCGAGTTCGAGCTCCGGGTGATCCTCCAGCGCCTCGAGGAGGAGCTCGGCACGGACTTCATTCCCGACTCCAAGGTCGAGGAGGAGCTCGAGGTCGAGGCGGACCGGGGGAGCGTGGAGGACCTGGGGAAGGGGGAGGTGGCCCTCGCGATCGTCGCCGAGACCTGGGCGGGCTACGACGGCAAGCGGCTGCTCGAGGGCGACTGCCCGAACCTCGCCGGCCTGACCAAGGCGATCGGCAAGCGACGCCTGATCGGTCACGACCTGAAGAGCCTCGGCGGGGGCGCGCAGCACGGTCTGCTCGCGGCGGCCGGCGTCGGCACCCTCGACCTCCGCCACGACACCATGGTGGGCGCCTACCTCCTCGATCCCGCCCGGCGCAGCTACGACCTGATCGACATTGCCGCTCAACGCGGCCTCGCGGCGGCGCCGAAGGAGGAGTCGGCAGAGGGGGACGGCCAGCTCGAGCTGGGCGAGGAGCCGCCGCCCGACCCCGCGGCCGAAGCCCGCCTCGTCTGGGAGATCGCCCAGGTCCAGCGCAAGGACATGAAGTCGCAGGGCATCGAGCGCCTCATGGACGAGGTCGAGATGCCGTTGATCGAGGTCCTCGCCGTGATGGAGCAGACCGGCGTCAAGCTCGACGAGAAGCGCCTCGCCGACATCGGCGAGGGGTTCGAGCAGCGCATCGAGACCCTCCAGGCCGAGATCTTCGAGGCTGCCGGACATGAGTTCACGATCGGCTCACCGCAGCAGCTGGCCGAGGTCCTCTTCGACGAGCTCGGCCTGACCAAGAAGCGCCGCGGCAAGACCGGCTTCTCCACCGACGCCCGGGTCCTCTCCCAGATCCGCGAGGAGCACGAGATCGTCGCCAAGGTCGAGCAGTGGCGCGAGCTCACCAAGCTGAAGAGCACCTACCTCGATGCCCTCCCCGAGCTGATCGACCCGGAGACCGGGCGCCTGCACACCACGTTCAACCAGACCGCCACGGCGACCGGGCGTCTCTCGAGCACCAACCCCAACCTCCAGAACATCCCGATCCGCACCGAGGAGGGTCGCCCGATCCGATCCTGCTTCGTGGCCCCGCGCGGCCACCGCCTGCTCTCCGCGGACTACAACCAGATCGAGCTCCGGATCCTGGCCCACATCGCGGGCGAGGACGCCCTGCGGGAGATCTTCGCCCGCGGCGAGGACATCCACGCCGCCACCGCCGCCGGCATCATCGGCGCCGATCCGAAGAAGGTCACGCCCGGCGAGCGCTCCAAGGCGAAGATGGTCAACTACGGCATCGCCTACGGCCTCTCCGCCTATGGCCTGGCCGACCGTCTCAACATCGAGCAGGACGAGGCCGCCTCATACATCGAGCGCTACTTCGAGCGCTTCCCCGCGGTGAAGCGCTACATCGAGGAGACGATCGAGTTCGCCCGCAAGGAGGGCTACGTGAAGACCCTGCTGGGGCGCCGCCGCCCGATCCCCGAACTCCGATCGGGCCGCCCCCAGGTCCGCGGCCAGGGCGAGCGCCTCGCCGTCAACATGCCGATCCAGGGCACCTCCGCGGACATCATCAAGATCGCCATGGTCCGGGCGCACCGATCGCTTGAGGAGTCGGACCTCGAGACCAGGCTCGTCCTCCAGATCCACGACGAGCTCCTCTTCGAGGGCCCCGCCGACGAGATGGAGGCGGCCTCCGAGCTGGTCGAGCGCGAGATGTGCCGCGCCTTCGAACTCCACCCGCCGCTCGCGGTCGACGTCGGCGTGGGCAAGGACTGGCTGGCGGCGAAGTAGCGCGTTCGCGGGGAGCCTGCAGCCCCGGTCTGAAACGATCCCGAGCGTGGACAGGGGTTTCGCCGTCCTGATCATGGCCCTCGTCGGCGGCTGCATCGCGCTGCAGGCGCCGATCAACGCCGGGCTCGGCAAGTCGACTGGCAGCTTTGCCGCGGCGACCATCTCATTCGCGGTGGGGACGGTACTGCTGGCCGCCATCGTGTTCGCGAGCGGCAAGGCGGGCGGCCTGTCCGATGTCACCCACGTCGAGTGGTACTACCTGCTCGGCGGTGCCCTAGGCGCGGCGTACGTCTTCTCGGCGCTGGTGCTGGTCAGCGAGATCGGGGCCGGGCCCGTTGCGGCCGCCACGGTGACCGGTCAGCTGACGACGTCGGTCGTGCTCGACCGAATTGGCTTTCTCGGCCTGGATCGCGAACCCATCACCGCCGCGAAAGTGGTCGGCGTGCTTCTGCTTCTGGCCGGGACCTACCTGGTCGTGCGCTGACTTCCAGCTAGGCGGCGGTCGGGACCGGTTCGCGCTCATCCAGCCGCTCCGGCGGGGACATCGCGAACTCCGGCGGCGCGATCCGGCGGTAGTGGCCGAAGGCCCAGTCGACGAAGCGCTGGCGCCCGCACGCGCGGATCACCGCGCGCTGGACCCGCGCCGGCAGCTTGGGGAGGAGGCGCTGCGCGCGGAGCAACCAGCGGAACTTCCACTCATGGGCATCGACGAACTCGGCGTAGCTCCGCAGCGCCGCCTCGCGATCCTGCTTCCCCTCGATGACGGAGCGCAGCTCCTCCCCAAGCTTGATCCCGAAGTAGAAGGCCGTCCTGATGCCCTCGGCGGTCAGCGGCAGGCAGTGGCCGGCTGAGTCGCCGACGAAGAAGATGACGTCCTCGGTGCCGGGGCGGAGCTTGTGCGGGATCCAGTTGCCCTGGTAGCGGACCGGGGGCCGCTCGAGATCGTCGGCGAGAAGCACTGTGGTGTCCTTGACGTGGAAGCGCGGGTCGAACGAGCCCACGCCGATCCGCTGCTCGTCGCGCGCGGGGAAGCGCCAGCCGTAGCCGGCGGGCACGTAGCGGCGATCGATCCAGATCTCGAGGTCGTCGGAGCTGCCGCCGGGGTGGACCTCCAGGCCGCGCGAGAGCGGTGCATCGGGCGGCTGATATCCGCCGTCGGAGGCCAGGATGCGGCGCCAGCCGAGGGCGTCGACGATCAGCGGCGCCGAGACGTCGCCACGATCGGTGTGGACGGTCTCGCCGCTGCGTCCGCTCACCTTGGCGGTCTCGAAGTCGGCATCGCATTGCGCCCAGAGCAGCCGGCAGAGCTCCCTGTAATCGAAGGTGGAGAAGGTCCAGGGCAGCTGGTAGCGCGAGGTGCCGTGCGGGGTGTGGACAACGAGTTCTCCGAACTCCTGCCTGGCCGAGCCCTCGAGGCCCATCACCCGCAGCCAGTCGGTCGGTATCCCGCAGGCGGAGGTCTGGCGCTCACCGATCTCGTAGCGGTCGAGCACGAGCACGCGCGCCCTCGACCCGGCGAGCTGCCCGGCGACGGTCAGGCCGGCGAAGCTCGCCCCGCAGACGATCACGTCCCAGCTCCCGCTCAGCGGGGTGCGCTGATCCCCGCGTTTGGTCAGGCGCTTCGGCATCGCTCGCAAAGGTAAACGACACCCGTACCTCCGGCATGCGTCTGCCACACTGTGCGGCCGTGCCCGAAGCGGACACAACGACAGAGGCTGAGCAGGCTCAGGAGCCCCAGGAGGAGCAGCCGGAGAGCACCGGCAACGGCACCGGGAGCTCGGACGACTTCCTGATCGAGGTCGATGGCAAGCTCGTCCCCAACTACGACGCCACCATCCACCCCTTCAGCGAGGGCGACGTGGTGAGCGGCAAAGTCGTTCGCATCGACCAGGACGAGGTGCTGGTCGACATTGGATACAAGTCGGAGGGGGTCATCCCCTCCAACGAGCTCTCGATCCGCAAGTCGGTCGATCCCGCCGAGGAGGTCGAGCTCGGCGAGGATGTGGACGCGCTGGTCCTGACCAAGGAGGACCAGGAGGGCCGCCTCATCCTCTCCAAGAAGCGCGCCCGCTTCGAGAAGGCGTGGCGGCGGATCGAAAAGGCCGCCGACTCCGGTGAGCCCGTCGAGGGCACGGTGATCGAGGTCGTCAAGGGCGGCCTGATCCTGGATCTCGGCGTGCGGGGCTTCCTGCCAGCGTCACTCGTCGACATTCGCCGTGTCCAGAACCTCGATGAGTTCATGGGGACCAAGCTCGAGTGCAAGGTGATCGAGCTCAACCGCTCCCGCAACAACGTCGTCCTCTCCCGCCGCGCGGTCCTCGAGGAGGAGCGCAAGGAGGTCCGCGAGCAGATCCTGGGCCGGCTCGAGCCCGGCCAGGTCGTGGAGGGGAAGATCTCCAACATCGTCGATTTCGGCGCCTTCGTCGACCTCGAGGGGATCGACGGCCTGATCCACATCTCCGAGCTCTCCTGGAGTCACGTCAACCATCCGTCGGAGGTCGTCTCGATCGGCGACACCGTGCGGGTCAAGGTGCTCGACATCGACCGCGATCGCCAGCGCATCTCCCTGGGCCTGAAGCAGACCCAGGAGGATCCCTGGCAGAAGGTCCTCAACGAGTACAAGGAGGGCGACGTCGTCGACGGAAAGGTCACGAAGATCGTCGCCTTCGGTGCCTTCGTGCAGATCCTTCCGGGCGTCGAGGGCCTGGTCCACATCTCCGAGCTTGCCCAGCACCACGTCGAGAGCCCGGCCGAGGTGGTTCGCCCCGGCGATGACCTCAAGGTCAAGATCCTCGAGGTGGACGAGGCGCGGCGCCGGCTGTCGCTGAGCGTGAAGCGGGTCGAGGGCCAAGAGCTGCCGGTGCGCGAGCTGAGCGACGACGTCGTGATCGAGGACGTGGAGCCGCCCGAGGATCTGGCGCCTGCACCGGAGGCAGAGGCCGGGGCAGCGGAGGAGGCCGCCCCTGAGGAAGCTGCGGAGCCGGCGGCGGAGGTCGCACCCGAGGCGCCCCCGGAGGAGATCATTCCTGACGAGGCTCCTTCCGATATGCGAGGGGGCTCCGCAGGCGAAGCCGAGGAGCCACCCGTTTCAGGTGAGGAGCCCCCCGCCTCAGCCGAGGAGCCTCCGTCCGAGGAGCCACCGCCCACCCAGGGTTGACCCGCTTCGTAGGGCTCACCGGAGGAATCGGAGCGGGTAAGTCGGAGGTGCTGGCCGCGTTCGAGCAGCTGGGTGTGGCGACGCTGTCGACCGACCGCGTCGCACACGACCTGTTCGAGGACGACGAGGTCCGGGCCGCGCTGGTGGACCGTTGGGGGGAAGGGATCGCTCCCGGTGGGGCCGTCGACAGGGATCGGATCAGCGAGATCGTCTTCAACGATCGCGACGAGCTCGCCTGGCTCGAGAGCGTCACTCATCCCCGCGTCGGCGCCCATGTGCTCGAGTGGCGCCAGAGCCTCGATCCGGAGGTCCCGGTTGCAGTCGTCGAGGTCCCGCTCCTCTTCGAGGCGGCGATGGAGAATGCCTTTGACGCTACGGTGGCGGTCGTCGCCGATGACGAGCTGCGCGACGCGCGCCTGCGCGAGCGGGGCCAGGGCGGGTTGGCCGGGCGGGAGGAGAGGCAGCTCGATCAGGCCGAGAAGGAGCGCCGTGCCGACCACGTCATCCGCAACGATGCCTCGCTCGAGGAGTTGCAGTCAAAGGTGCGCGAGCTGATCGAAGAGCTGACGGCGAAGGGGGCCGAGTGAGCACGGGCGTGCGTACCCGGCGTGCTGCCGCGAAGGGCGGGGGCCGGCGCAAGTCCACCGGGCGTGGCCGCACCCAGGGGCGATCCGAAAGGGGGCGCCGGGCGCTCGTCATCGGAGGGACTCTGCTCGTGTGCGCGCTCGGCGGCTTCCTGGTCGTCAACAGCGATCGGTTCCAGCGCACGCTCGAGGAGTTCACCCTGCCGCTCCGCCACGAGGACATCATTCGCCAGCAGGCGGCCGACAAGGGCGTACCCGCTGACCTGATCGCCGCGGTGATCTACGCCGAGTCCCGCTTTCGCGACCAGACGTCACATGCCGGGGCCCGAGGCCTGATGCAGATCACACCGAACACCGCGAAGCTGATCGAGACGCTGAGCGGGGGGCAGACCTTCGAGTTCGAGGATCTCTCGGATCCCGACATCAACATTCGCTACGGGACCTTCTATCTGCGCTATCTGATGGACAAGTTCGATGAGAACGAGGTCGCTGCGCTGGCGGCCTACAACGCGGGGGAGACCAACGTCGCCGCCTGGGGCGGGTCGAACGTCCAGCTCGATGACATCCCGTTTCCGGAAACGCGTGGATACGTGGAGGATGTGCTCGACAAGCGCGTCGAGTACGCGCGGCACTACCGTCGCGAGCTCGGACTCGACTGAGAACGGCCGGGGCGCGGACGCGACAATGGAACCGAGGCGCAGAAACCGCAACCTGCTGGCCGTGCTCGCCTTCGCCTGCGCACTGAGCGCGGTTGCGGCACCGCCGGGGACGTCCGCCGCGCCTGGCGCCCGATCCTCGATCGTCGGCGGCGGGCCCGCGAATCCGGCGCAGTGGCCATTCGCGGCCGCCATCTTCCGCAAGGGACACATGCACTGCAGCGGCTCGGTCGTCGGAGCGACCAAGGTGCTGACCGCCGGTCACTGCGTCGCCGGCTTCAACCTCGCCAACTTCCAGGTGATCGTCGGGCGTCCCAACCTGCGCGATCAAAGCTCCGGCCAGCTCATCCCCGTCGGCTCAGGCCGCGTGCATCCGGACTTCGAGCAGACCGGCCTGCACGACGTGGCCGTCCTCAACCTGACCCAGGCGGCGAGCGTGGCTCCGATCCCGCTGGCGACCGCCGAGCAGAGCCTCGCGGCAAGCCTCCCCGGAACCCACCTCAGGGTCGCGGGCTACGGCGCGACCAACCCCTTCGGCGTCCGCCTCTCACCCTTCCTGAAGCAGACCTCAGAGATCGTGCGGACGGACCGCCGCTGCCTGAAGGCCTACACAAAGGACCTCTACGCGCCGGAGAGCATGCTCTGCGCGCTGGGTGTAAAGCGGAAGAAGCCGGGCCGCTTCAAGATCCACACCTCCGCCTGCTCGGGTGACAGCGGCGGGCCGCTGGTCGCCGACCTACCGACAGGCGCGGTCGAGGTCGGCACCGTCTCCTTCGGCGGCGCGCTCTGCGGGCTACCGGCGGCGCCGACGGTCTACTCGAGGGTCGCGACGAGCCTCGACTTCATCAACGCGGGGTAACGCGGACAGGGACCGGGTCCGGAAGGACCGCCGCTTTGCATGGGAAGGAGCGGTTCTCCGGTGGCGCGAGTCTTTCGCCGGTGGGCGGCCCCGGGACTCTGCCAACGTCCCGGCGTCCCCCCTATAGGGCCCACTCGGGGACATTCAAGCCTCGCCGCCACCGCGAACGTTCTGCAACCCCGCGCACAGGGCATAGCCAGGTACGTTCGCTCCCGTCAGGAGTAGTGCATTGGACGAGAAGCGGCGCTTTCGTCAGATGCGCTTGGACTGTGCTCATTTAGTGGTCGTCAGGCAACCCTTAATCACCACGGTTCCTCATGCAAAGCAGCGTTTCGCCGGGTGCGCCCAGCGGCATTTGCCAGCCGGATGCGGACGCACCCGGGTGCGATCGGACCCACTGCCACCCGATGGGCCCCTCTCCCGCGGGCGAACTAGCGCTTCTTCTTTTCCTTGTGCTTCTTCTTGGGCGTGACGATGACCCGCTCCTGCATCTGCACCGGATGGAGGGCGCAGAAGAGGCGGTAGGTGCCGGGCCGGTTGAGCTTCTGGGTGAAGGTGCGGCCGCCGTCCAGGTTGTCCGTGCCGATCCCGAGCGGGCCGTTGGCGGTGGTGACGTTGTGGAGCTCCGAGCCGTTGAACTGCCAGGTGAGCCACGAGCCCTGCTTCACCCGCAGATTCGGAGCGCCGAAGAAGCGGTCGCCGACCGGGACCACCGTGTTACGGCCCGCGTTCTGAATCGCGCCGGGCGGCGCCTTGATTTCCGTCGCCTGTCCGCCGGCGTCCAGGCCGATCAGCGGGATCGTGAACGGGATCGGGCCACTACGGCCGGGCTGGTTGGTCCTCAGGATGCCCCAGTTCGGGACCGGTCCGCAGTCCTGGGTGACAGTGGCGTCGGGCGCCAGGTAGGCGACCAGGATCCCCATCACCCGCACGTGCGGCAGGGAGTTGTCGTAGATCGAGTTGAGCCGGATCGTCTCGCCGGCGTGGATCGGGAGGCCGGTGGTACTGCCGAAGGCGCTCATGTTGATCGGGCCGGGCTCGTGCAGGATCGGGCGCACGTTGTAGAAGGGGTGGTCGGGCAGGCCCCAGGTCGGGACCGAGTCCGCGACCTGGCGGTTGCCGCAGTTCGGCTGCGTGAGTTTGAGTCCCACGGCGCCGCCGTGGACGTGGCCGGCGCCCCCGATCAGGCGGCCGCTCTCCGGGAAGACGTAGTCGCGCGTCTCATTGAGCGTCGGCGGGGCCGCGCGCTTCTTGCGCTTCTTCTTCTTGCCCTTCTTCTGCTTCTTGGCGACCTCCGCCTTGGCGCCCTTCCTGTTCTTCTTCGACTTCTTGGCCTTCTTCGCGACGCTCGGGACGTTGTAGATCGGGTCGGAGCGGCAGTCGCGCACGTCCAGCCAGTACGGCTCCACGGCCGTCAGCGGGCTGCTGTCGACCGTGACCTCGTAGTGGATCAGGGCGTGGTCGAGCGCCGCGCGGTGGTTCATGACCATCGCGACGACGGCCCAGTTGTCGCTCTGCTCGGTCCGATAGCCGTAGCCCGGCGGCATCGTGAACTTCGCCCGTTCCTCGCCCGCCGCGTAGAAGCGCTGCGGCGCGATGGTGCCGAAGCTCTTGCGCCCGTCGAAGCCCGTGTAGCCCTGGCCCGCGCAGGTCGCATCCTGGCGGTTGAGGTTGAGGAAGACGATGTGGTGCAGCATCAGCCGGGAGATCGGGACCGGCTCGCCCGTCACGTCGTCGACGATGTCCGTCTCCATGTGGGTGATGTAACCGTCCTGAGGCGGGGTGGGGGGGTCGAAGTCGTACCACTGCCGGACCTCGTAGCCGCCGATGGTCCCTGTGGGGATGTTGCACACGTACTTCGTCTGGGTCGGCCCAACCGCTGTGCCGCTGTCGCAGCCGGTTGCAGGGGGAGCCGCGGACGCGGATCCGGGCGCCAGCAGCGTCACGGCCGCGGCGGCGCCGAGCAGTGCGGCGAAAACCGCTGCCTTGCCCCAATGCGATCGAGTCCGCGCGTCCACGCGCGTCGTTCCCACTCTTCCCTCCTTGCGACCCCGTTGCTATCGGAGTCAACGGCCGGCAGGACAGTACCAGCGGCACCGCGCGTCGTCTACCCAGCTTTCCGGCGCCGCACGCTAGGGCGCGAGCTGGCGCTCGAGCGACGTCTCAATCCGCGGTCGCCGCCAGTCGCCCGGAACCGTCCGCTCGATCTTCATCTCGACGCGATCGCCCTCAATCTCGAGAGTTCCGAACTGGTTGTCGAACGTCGGCTTCTGTTCGAGCCGCCAGTGGACGCGCGGCGGCTTGACTCCGGCCGCGCGCGCGAGGCCGCGGGCGACACGCTGTGCCCAGATGGAGTCCCCTGCGTTCGCAATCCGTTCCTCGCGGCTGCTGAGGGCGTTTCGGAAAGGTGAGCTGACCCCCTGCCAGATGGCGCTCTGGACCTGGGCGTCGTCGGGAAAGGACACGCGGGCGAGGTAGGCATGGTGGACGTCACCACCGAGGGTGACGATCGACTTCGGTGCCGTCCCCTTCCGCCCGGAGGCCGTCGCCTCGATCAGATCGACCATCCGCTCGAACGACTGCGGAAAGGCTCCCCAGTGCTCGAGATCGAGTGAGCGGCGGATCCGCTCGCCGAGGCCGCGCATGATCGGCGACCAGGCTCCGGCGGCGACGGCGTCGCTCCAGGCCTCCAGCATGTGGACGGCATGGGGGAGGAAGATCGGAAGCGTGTCGGCGACGATTAGATGACGGACGTCGCCGGTGACCATCTGCTCGAGCCACTCCCACTCTTCGTCGTCGAACATCCGCCGCGGTTTCTCACCCAGGACCCGGCCCTCGCGGGAGTCGAGCACGACGAGCCGGACCCCGCCGAGATCGCGCGAGTAGCTCCAGCGCCGGCCCTCGCTGCCCCAGTCGGCCTCACGAGCCCATTCGTGCAGCAGCGGCCCCGCATCGGGCTCGGATTTCACGCGTGCGAGGATCCCGCGCTCCTCGAGCTTGTCCGGGGAGAGGTTGCCGAGGTGCTGGTAGACCCAGTAGCTCGCGAGCGCTGAGGAGATCCGCCGCTCCCACCACGACTTCCGCCGCATCTCCTCGAGCCAGGAGATCGAGGTGTTCCAGTCGTCGTGAACGTCGTGGTCGTCGAAGATCATCGCGCTCGGCACCGTCGAGAGCAGCCAGCGAATCGTCTCGTCGCCCCAGCTCTCGCGGTAGAGCTGCGCGTACTCCTGGAAGTCAGCGACCTCCTCGCCCGGCTCTCCCTCCGTGCCCCGGCGCTCGCGGATGAAGGCCCGGGTCTCCGGGGCGTCCTCGTCGGCGTAGACCTGATCGCCGAGCATGACCAGCAGATCGGGCCACTCCTCGGGAGGGAGCTCTCGCATGCGGATCGCGAGCGCGTAGAGGGCGTCGATCTCGCGTCCGTGCTCGGGGTCCTCGTCCTTGGTCAGCGTGTAGGGCGGACGATGCGGGTCGGCGACCCGGCAGGAGCCGAAGACGATCCGCAACCGCGCCTGCGGGTCGATCGCCTTCAGCCTGCTCGGCGGGAACTCGCTCTCCGGTGGCGGCCAGGCGCGCTCGCCGTCGAGCTTGACCTCGTACTCGTACGACGCCCCAGGCTCCAGGTCGCGCAGGCAGGTCAGCGCGTAATCGTGTCCCTCGACCCGGAACGTCCGGTCCCGGCGGCCCAGGATCTCGACCTCGCAAGGCTCGTCGGTCTCGACCCAGACGGTGGCCTCGGTCTCGTCGACGTAGCGAAGGAGCGGTCCGAGGATCAGGTCCGGCATGGGAGGGTGGTACCCGAGCCGAGCTCCCGGAAATCAGCGGGTACGCGGGTCCCCCCAGCTAGGCTCATCAGAGATGGCGGAGTTCAAGCTCAATCCCGCGTACAGCCCCACGGCCGACCAGCCGAAGGCGATCGATGGCCTGAGCGAGGGCCTTGACTCCAAGGATCGCTACCAGACCCTGCTCGGCGCGACCGGTACCGGCAAGACCTTCA
>DATFOK010000109.1:0-2022 GCA_035265665.1 Solirubrobacterales bacterium
CGTATAGACGATCCCGTAGTCCAGCTCCACCCAATCTGCGTGCCCCGGAGGCGTCCGCGCTGAGGCGCGAGGACGGCCACGCGATCTCCACGGCCGTCGAGGATCTGCCCGATCTCCTGCTCCCACACGTCGTACGCGTCAACCCAATCCTCGAAGAACTCGAAGAATCCCTCCCAGCCGTGGTACTCGAAGATCGGTGCGCCCCGGAACGTCCTCCCCTCCAAGACGAAGTTAGGGGCAAAGGCCGCGGAGAGGTGCTGAGACTCATCGAACTCAGTCAGGGCCCGCCGGACGATCTCCACGTTCTCCTGCGACATCGCCTACTTCCGCAGGCCGACGGCTTCGATGGCATCCTCGCGCCTCGGGTACAACTCGAGGCGAGCCAGCTTGCCCTCGCGCACCGTCCAGACGTGTCCGACCCGATTCTCCACCACCTCCTCGAAGGGCTCCAAGAGGTCCTCGAAGAACCGCCTGGCTTGCTCGGGTCCGCGATAGACGCCTGGGCTCGTGACCCGGCCCGCGGTCTGGAGCTCGAATTCGGGATGCACCAAGCGAAATGCCTCGTCCCAATCGCCTCGACTCAGCGCTCTGTACCCGGCGCGAAGCGTTTCGATAGCGGCTTGCGACATCGCCCACACCAGTATCTCGCGACAAGAGCCCGCCGAAGCGGGCCCTCGTCGGATCCAGTAGGGGCTGCCGCTCGCGCCCGGCCGGGGGTAAACCAACAAGCCGGGCTGCGCGGCCCCGTCCATTCCCCTGTACTGGGCTGATTCCCCTCGGGGACCACACAATGCGCCGGCGGGACGCTCAGCGTGGCCAAACTTCGATCCGCTCCTTGGACAATTCGGGAGGGGTCGCAGCGCAGGGGCGCAACCTCGCCTCCTAAGTCACCGAGCGCGCGCTCGGCACCTCGCGATCGGTCAGCGGACCGACAGCTTCACGAACCAGCAGCCGAGCCGCTGGGGCGGCCGAGGGCGTCGGCGATCTCGTCAATCGCCGCGCGCTCGGCTTCGCTGACCGCCTCCCCGCCCTCTCGGTGCGCGGCCGCGACCCGCTCGGCGAGCCCCAGGACGAAGCGGCGGTAATCGTCGACCTCCTCGGGCGTGGCCTTCTGTTCGACCAAACCGACGGCCTCGCGAAGCTCCCCCAGGGCGTGCTGCTTGAGCTCGTCGGGCGAGCCGTGGCGGGTGCGATCGATCTTCGGCTTCGTCGAGACCAGCTCGTCCAAGAGCTCGCTCTCGCCGTGTTCTTGGCGCGCTTCGGCATACGCCTTCGCCATCGAGAAGGTCTCTCGAAACGTGCCGCCGCGCTGCGCGGTGATCACCACCGTCCCGGCGCCCGTCGGTCCCTCGACGATCTGCTCCCACTCCTCCGGTGTGAAGTCAGCGCTTCCCGTCATCCTCGCTCCTTTCGCCGGTTCTCGGCTCCGCTTCGTCATCCGACCCTAGGCCAGCCGGTCACACAAGCGCTCCGGCCAGCCCGAGCGTCCCTAATACCACTTGCCTCGCACGAAGCCTCCGAAGGCGATCAGGCCGATCAGGATGACGGCGATTCCGAGCCAGAGGCTGACGAAGATCGCGAGGATGATCCCGATGATGACGATGACACCGCCGAGGCCGATCCCTCCAGTGGTGCGACGATCGCGTGCGGCCATGCGGTCCTCCTTCCGGGCGTTTTGCCCGACGACGGCGTTGGGCTGTCCCACTACCCGCGCCGGCCGGCCGCACACCTGTGGGGCTGCTGCGGCTAGTTACGGAGGATCTCCCGCAGCGGCCGCGTATTCACCACGCATTCGGCCGTCGCCCCAGCCGCGGCGGGCGGTGACAACCGAGAGCTCCATGTTCCGAAGGCCACGGACCGAGTGAGCGTCGGTCGAGCAGACGATCTCAACGCCGGCTTCAAGCGCGTCGCGGACGTGTTCGCCGCGGAGATCCAGGCGGTCGGGGAGCCCGTTCACCTCGAGTGCGACTCGCTCCTCCAGGGCGACCTCGAATACGCGCTCCAGGTCGAGGGCGTTCTCTG
>DATFOK010000110.1:0-7524 GCA_035265665.1 Solirubrobacterales bacterium
AGCTCGTAGAGGTCGAGCGAATCGGCGTCGAGATCCTCGCGGAACCGGGTGTCCGGCTGGATCCGCTCGGGAGCCACCTCGAGCTCAGTGCTGAGGTGGTCCCGGACGAGCTTCATGACCTCGTCGCGCTCCATCGCGGCCATTATCGCCTATCGACCGCCTGCCCCCGACGGGGCCTCGCGCAGGGCATCACGCGTCGCACCTGAGGCGGCAAGCAGCTCGCTCGTCCGCTCCACCGCGCGCTCCGTGACCGCGCGGTTCGCGAGCCGGATCGCGTTGGCGATCCCGTCCGGCGTGGAGCTTCCGTGGGCGACCACCGCGACGCCCCGCAGGCCGAGCAGGATCGCTCCGCCGACCGCGTTGGGGTCCATCGATCCGCGCAGCCCGCCGAGAGCAGGGCGCAGCAGCAGCCCGCCGGCGGCCGCGAGAGGACCGGAGCGCGCGGCAGCACGGACCGCGTCCGCCACCGCCTTCGCGGTTCCCTCCAGGGTCTTCAGGGTCACGTTGCCGGTGAAACCGTCGGTGACGATCACGTCGGCTTCGCCGCTGAGCAGATCCCGTCCCTCGACGTTGCCGATGAAGCGGATGCGCTCGGCCTCGGTGAGGGCCTCGTGCGCCTCGACCACGTCGACGCGACCCTTCTTCTGCTCCTCGCCGACGGAGAGCAGCGCCACCCGGGGACTGTCCGTGCCGAGCACCGCGGCGCTGAACGCCGAGCCCAGGAAGGCGAACTGGATCAGGTGCTGCGGGCGCACGTCGGTGTTCGCTCCGCAGTCCAGGAAGAGAAGCGGCGCGCCCTCGGCGCCCGGCACCGGGATCTGGACGGCGAGCGCGGGGCGGTGGACTCCCTGGGCGCGCTTCAGGGCGAACAGGGCCGCGGTCATCGTGGCTCCGGTCGAACCGGCGCTGACCAGGGAGCTGCACCGCCCGTCTGCGACGGCGGCCGCGGCGCGGACGACCGATGCCTCCGGGGTCGCGCGCACGGCCGCGACGGGCTCCGCCTCGTTGCCGATCCAGTCGGTCGTCGGATCGAGCTCGATTCCGGCGCCGGCCTCGAGGGTGCCCGGACCGAAGACGCGAATCGGGATCCCGTCGGCGGCTGCGAGGCTCGCTCCCTCCAGCACGAGCTCGGGTCCGCCGTCCGCCCCGTAGGCGTCGAGCGCTACGGGAAGAGGTGAGGGCATTACTCCTGCGGGGTAGGCTCGCCGCCGGTCGGCGCCGCCTCGGGCGCCTCGTGGCGGATTACCTCACGACCCGCGTAGGTGCCGCACGTCGGGCAGACCCGGTGCGGCAGGCGCAGGCTGTGACAGCGCGGGCACTCGTTCAGCCGCGCTGCCGAGACCTTGTGCTGGGCGCGCCGCTTGTCGCGCCGCGTCCTCGACTGTCGCTTCTTGGGGACCGCCATGCGGGCGGCATGGTAGCGGCAGCCCGCCGAACGTCCCGCATTGCCCGCTGTAGGGCGTACCCAGGGACGTTCGTGTTATCCAGCCTCAGCTGACGCCGGCGGGCACCGTCGCCCGGGCCGCCTCGAGAGCCTGGTCGATCCCGGCGTCGTCCAGGTCGAGGTGGGTGACCGCGCGCACCCGGCGAGCGTCCAGCGCGCCCATCCGCACACCCTTCGATTCGAGCGCGCGGACGAAAACCTCGGCATCGGGGACCTCGAAGATCACGATGTTCGTCTCGACCTTCGCGGGCTCGATCTGGATGCCTGGAATCTCGGCCAGGCCTTCGACGAGCCGGCGCGCCCGGTTATGGTCGTCGGCAAGCCGGTCGACGTTGTTGTCGAGCGCATAGAGCCCGGCAGCCGCGAGGACGCCTGACTGGCGCATCGCCCCGCCGAGCATCTGCTTCCAGCGCCATGCCTCCTCGATCAGCTCGGCGGAACCGGCGAGACAGGCGCCGACCGGGGCGCCGAGGCCCTTGGGAAGTCGATCCAGGCCGAGTCGAAGTCCGAGGCCCAGGCGGCAGCCTCGATGCCGCTCGCGACAACCGCGTTCATCAGCCGCGCGCCGTCGAGGTGGGCGCGCAAGCCGTGCTCGCGCACAATGCCGAGCATGCCGCGGAGTCGTTCAAGCGGCCACACGGTGCCACCCCGCAGATTCGCCGTCTGCTCGGCGCAGACGAGCCGCGGACGCGGCGCATAGCGGCTCCCCGCCGGGCGGGCGCGGATCGCGCGCTCGAGCGTCTCCGGGACGAACGTCCCGTCCTCGCCCTCGAGCTCGGTGATCACGGCACCGGAGAGCACGGCCGGGCCACCCGCCTCGGCCTCGAGGGGATGGGCATCACGGCCCACGAAGACCTCATCGCCACCCGGGCGAATGTGCAGGCGAATCGCGATCTCGTTGCACATCGTCCCCGAGGGCAGGAACACGGCTGCCTCGTGGCCGAGCAGTGCGGCTACCCGCTCCTCGAGCTCGGTCGTCGTCGGATCCTCGCGCCGCTGCTCGTCCCCGACCTCGGCGGCGGCCATCGCCGCGCGCATCCCCTGGCTCGGCCGCGTCTGCGTATCGGAATAGAGGTCGACCAGCACGACTGGAGTCAGTCGAGCTTCAGGTCGCGAAGCTTCGCCATCCTAGGGTCGCCGCCTTGTGAGTGGCGATGCTCCTTCGGGTCGGCGTCGTTGAGCGACTCACCGCAGACCGAGCAGAGCCCGGCACAGTCGTCGCGGCAGAGGGGCTGCGAGGGAAACGCGAGCACCAGGGCGTCGTTGGCCCAGCGCCCGAGGTCCAGATCGCCATCGGAGACATACGGGCTGCGCAGCTCCTCGTCGGCCGTGCCGCCCTGGTCGACCTCACGCGAGTCGATCTCCAGATCGGTGGCCGCCTCCTCGAGGCAGCGGACACAGGGTCCGGTCAGCTCAGTGGAGAAGCGGAGTCGCAGCGCGAAGCCCGTGCTGGTCCGAGAGACGTCGAGACGCGCTTCGCCTCCGCCCCCCGCCGGGGCGTACGCCTGGCCGGCCAGCTCGATCGGATCGAGATCTATCTCGAGATCGAGCGCGCGGGCCTGCCCCGAGGACAGCGCCAGACGCTCGAGATCGACTATTCCGCCTTCCACATACACTCGCTTCGAGGGTACCGAGACACGGTGTGCGCGCAATTCCACTGGAGCCCGGAGACGTACCTGGAGGAGATCCGGGCCGAGGTCCCGCGCTACGACGAGCTCCAGACGGCTGCCGTCGAGGCGATTCCCTTCCCGCCCGGCCGCGTCCTGGAGCTGGGCATGGGCACCGGGGAGACCACCCGGGTGCTGCTCGAGGCCTACCCTGACGCCTGGGTCATCGGGCTCGACTCGAGCCCCGACATGGTCTATCGGCTGCGGGAGGAGTACGACGACGTCCAGCTGGCCCGTATGGAGGACCCGCTGCCCGATGGCCCTTGGGACCTCGTCATCTCCGTGCTCTCTGTTCACCATCTCCGCGACGACGCGAAACGCACCCTGTTCCGGCGCGTACGCGAGCAGTCGCGCGCCCTCGTGATCGGCGACGTGGTCAAGGCCGAGAAGCAGGTGACCCCGATCGAGCCAGGCTTCGACTTCCCGGACACGGCAGAGGAGCTCGCCGAGTGGTGCGGCGGCGAGGTGACGTGGCGCGCGGACGACCTTGCGGTCGTCCGCGCCACCTACGACTGATCTGCTCCTCCGCTACGAGGTCGGGTTAGTCGCGTTGATCACGCAGCGGACCGGGTGCGAGCTGCCCACCGGCGCCGCGAAGATCTGCCCGGTGGGACCACCGGGGGCCGTCACGAGGCCACGAGTGCCGTTGGTGAGGTCGGTGACCTCATCGGTCCAGGTCTCACCACTGCCGAGGTTGGTCATGATGATCAGCGCTTCGCCGATCGTCGGCGCCCGCAGGCCCTGGGGCCGGCAGATTTGCTGGTTGGCCGTATCCCAGTCGGTCGGGCCCTGAGAACCGCTGATGCAGATGCCCCTGATGTTCGTCGGCGCATTGCTGGGGCAGGTGTCCAAGCCCTTCAACACGTTCGCCTTGAGCTTCTTCTTGGCGATCGAGTTGTTCTTGATCGACTTCCCACTGAGCTTCTTCGCCGCGTAGGCACCGCCGCCCAGGGCGAGAAAGACGGCGACCACCGACATCACGTTGGCAAAACTCAGGTGCTTGCGCACACGACGCATGCGTTCTCCCTTCGTTTTCTGGGACCACCCCGTCGAGGCAGGCCCCTTGGTTTCCCTCCTCCGCTGACCCTATGGGAGCCGGAGCACCGAACGCAACCATAGGATCACCACCCCGGCCGAGAGGAGGATCGATGACTCACCACAACCCGCCGGAGCCCGGCCCGCCGCCCTCAGCCGATGAGGGCGTCGTCCTCTACGAGAAGCGCGACCGGATCGCCTACCTGACCATCAACCGGCCGGAAGCGCGCAACGCGGTCAACCCCGAGGTCCACCGGGCGATGATCGCCGCCTGGGCGGATTTCGCGGAGGACGACTCGGTGGACGTCGCGATCCTGACGGGCGCCGGCGGCGCCTTCTGCGCCGGGGCCGACCTGAAGGAGTACATCCCGCCGATCGTCGCGGACCAGAAGCCCGATGACCTCAGGCAGATCGCAGAGCTCGGGCTGAACGGCTTCACGCGGGGCATGCACCGGATCTACAAGCCGCTCATCGGCGCGATCAACGGCTGGGCGCTCGCGGGAGGGTTCGAGACCGCCCTCGCCTGCGACATCCGGATCGCCTCGGAGCGGGCGATGTTCGGCTCCTTCGAGGCTCGTCGCGGCTTCCACCACGGCGACGGCGGCATCGTGCGCCTTGTGAACGCCAGCGGCGTGGGCGTGGCGATGCAGATGTTGCTCACCGCCGAGCCCATCGACGCGAGGCAGGCGCTCGCGTGGAACCTGGTCTCCAAGGTGGTCCCGCACGAGCGCCTGATGGAGGAGGCCGAGACCGTCGCCCGGCAGATCCTGCGCAACTCACAGCGTGCCGTTCGCTCCGCGAAGCAGACGATCCTCGACACCGTGGGTAAGACCCTCGACGAGCAGCTCCGCGCCGAGGCCTGGAACGCGTACACCTGCGGCGATCCCGAGGAGACGTTGGAGCTACTCGGCCGCTTCTACGAGAAGACGGACCCGGGTCGCGCGGGCACGCACGAGACCGGCCTGTGACTTCTCCCTCGGCAACGGTCCGCAGGGCTCTCGTCACCGGGGCGGCCCGTGGGATCGGCGCCGCGATCGCCGAGCGCCTGCGCGCCGACGGACTCGAGGTGACCACCCTCGATCGTGACGAGGGCTGTGACCTGCGGCTCGACCTGAGTTCGGACGAGCTCCCCGACCTGGCCGAGATCGATGTCTGCTCTCAAACGCAGCGATCACCGACACGATCGCGCCGGCCCACAGGATGAGCGCCGAGCAATGGTCGGGCGATATCGACGTCAACCTGACCGGCGCCTTTCGCGCCGTCCAGGCCTGCCTCCCGGGGATGCGCGAACGAGGCTGGGGCCGGATCGTGGCGATCTCCTCAGGCGCCGCCAAGACCGGACTCCGCGGCCAGGTCGCCTACTCCGCCTCGAAGGCGGGGCTCCTCGGGATGGTCATGACGCTCGCTGCAGAAAACGTCCACCGCGGGATCACCGCCAACGCCGTGCTGCCAGGGATGGTTGCGACCGAGAAGGTGAGGGCGATGCCGAACGAGGTGCTCGAGCGGCTGATGCCGCTGCTCCCCTCGGGCCGCATGGTCGAGCCGGCAGAGATCGCGGCCACGGTGTCCTACCTCTGCTCGGAGGAGGCCGCGCAGGTGACCGGCCAGGAGATCGCCGTCGACGGAGGCGCAGACCTCAACACGTTCACCCTCGGCTCCGAGGGCCGGGACTAGTCGGGCAACCCCGCGCTGCGCTCCCGGCCGTAGCGCTCCCAGTGGCGATCCGGGATGTCCGCCGGGTCCTTGTACCAGTGCCAGACGCAGGGGTCCCGATCGAAGTCCTGAGGCGGCTCGGAGGGGTAGACCGGGTATCCGATCCAGTTGATCGGCCCGAGCTCGTTCATGAACGCGCAGTGGGTGCAGTACAGGGGGAAGCCCTCGCGTCCGTAGCTCCAGTCGTGGGCGGAGTCAGTGACGCCCCAGCCGTCCGGCCCGTAGCGCCCGTTGCGCCACAGCCGCTGACCGGAGCCGCAGGGGTTCATCGTGAAGGTCAGCTTCTCGGCGTCCTCGGCGATCTCGAAGGCGCCCGGATTCGGCCCGACCCCGCCGGTTGAATGCCCTCGCCAGGTGGCGGCCAGCGCCTGCGCAATTGCCTTGCGGTCGGCGGCGTCGATCTTCTCCACGCTCTGCTTCCAGCTGCGCTCGAGGCTCCACTCCCACGCTTCGCGCACCCCCTCGTCCCCGAGCTTCTCCTTGACGAACGAGATCAGCCCGGCCATCCCGTCGACCAGCATGTCGTGCATGAACTGGGACTCATGCTTCTCGCGCTCGCAGAGGCTCTTCGCCTCGTCCAGGTCCCCGCGGTCGATCGCCTCGGTCGCGCAGTCCATCGTCGGCCGCGACATGTCGCGCAGCTCCTCGTCGGAGAACCACCTCTCGGCCATCACGTCTCCTTCCCTCGTAGGAGGCGAACCCTAGAGCTCTGCTCGCCGCTGAACGGCGAGCGGGCCCCCTTCGGGAGGGGGCCGCTCGACTGTCGCTGCGAGACCCTCCGGGGGAAGGCTCGCTGCGTGGACGTACTAGCCGCGCTTGGTGTTCAGCTTGCTGAAGGTGCAGAGCACGCGCAGCTGAACCGACAGCGCCTCGCTCGTGTCGTTGTCGAACTGGAACAGCCAGGCGTTGTTGCCCGACGGCGACGGACCGTCGGTCTTCTCCGCAATCGGTGCGAAGTCCCTCATGTTGTTCGGCGCCCGCGGATCGATCACTCCGCCGCCGATCGCCACGCCCTGGCCCAGCTTGGGGTTCGACGGGCAGGTGACCGTGTGGTCGGAAACGCCTTCGTTTTGGGTGTCCGGGAGCAACGCCACGGTTTGGGTCACTTGCTTGGTCGCCCCGCCGAACCGGGTCCTCAGCGTGTTGTCGCCCTGCTGCGCGATTGCGAACGAGCCGCCGCCGACGGCGACCACCAGCGCGATCAGCGCGATGACGAGCCCCGGCGAGAGCTGCTTCTTGATCCTTCGGATCATGCTGTTTCTCCCTTCATTGCGGGTATGGCACGTGTCCTTTCACACCCGGTAACCCGCCAGCCCCCACCGGGTAGCGGCCCTGGGGCGATGCCCGCCGCTTCGCCCCTGCCTAATCCGTGTACCCGGGGCGCGCCACCTCGAGCTTGCGGCGGACGTGCTCCTCGAGCCGCGGCGCGAGCTCCTCGATGCGTTCGTCGAGCTCGCCCGATCGAATCCGGTCCGACAGCTCGGCCGCCGCCGCGCGGACGTCGTCGACCTTCCGCCCGAGCAGCTCACCAAAGAGCGTGAGGTCCTCCTGCTCCGGCTCCTCCCCCGCCCGGATCTCCCGGGCGACCACCGCGCACAGGTTCGCGGCGACCAGCACCTTGAAGCGCTGTTCACGAGGCACCTCCGGCCGCAGCTCAGCGAACAG
>DATFOK010000111.1:0-4713 GCA_035265665.1 Solirubrobacterales bacterium
AGCAGAAGGAGGGCGTCGCCGGCTGGCTCACGCTGGCCGCCTACCTCGGCGTCGGCCTGATCTCGTTCGGGTTGATCGCCGTGGTCGGCTGGGGCCTGACACGGCTCGATCGCCGCGGGGGCGGACCGCCGGATGAGTCGGCGGAGCCCGCCGGAGTCGGTCCCGCCAAGCAGGCGGACGAGGGCCCGAAGCCCGGCAGACGACCGGCCACCGTCTGATGGATCCCGACCTGGCCGTCCCGCTCGCGCATGCCGCCCACGTGATCGTGGACACGGCGTTCTTCCTGGTCCCGGTCGGCTCGATCCTGCTGACGATCTTCGTCCTGCGCCGCTGGGGGCCGAAGGACAACTGAGCCAGGAGGGCGCGATAGGTTCGCGATCGTGCCCGAGGAGCTCAGCTACTCGAAGCTCGCCGAGCGCGGCTACCGCGCCTGGAACGAGGACGACCTCGAGGCGCTGCTCGCGATTTGTCACCCCGAGGTCGAGTATCACTCCAGCGGCGTCTTCCCCGGCCTCCAGTCCATCTACGAGGGCAAACAGGGCATCAGGCGCTGGTGGGCCGACTTCCACGAGCCCTGGAAGCAGATCAAGGTGATCCCGGAGCGGATCGCCGAGCGGCCTGACGGGGTCGCCGTCCTCGTCCGCTTCGAGGGGACCGGCCGGCAGGGAATCGAGACCACGATGCAGTTCATCAACACGCTCGAGATCCGGGACGGCCTCGCCTACCGCTTCGGCGCGCGGCCGCCCAGCGACGAGGCGATCCGCGAACTCGGGCTGGGCTGAGCGCCGCCCGTTCGACAGCGGTCTGCGCGAGATACTGAGGGGCGATGTCGCGGGAGAACGTTGAGGCCTTCGAGCGCGGGACTGAGGCGTATAACCGCCGGGAAACCGATGCACTGTTGACGGAACTCGACCCGGAAGTGGAGTGGCATTCGGCGCTTCTGATTCCATTCGGGGGCAAGGCGACCGTTAGTCGGGGACACGACGGCGTCCGTGAGGTGCTGGGTGAGGTGTATGAGGCTCTCGACGAGATCCACCTCGACTACTCGGAGATCCGGGACCTTGGTGATCGAATCGTCGGGATCGGCCGCATCCGCACCCGGGGCAGGCAGAGCGGGGCAGTCACCGAGTTGGCCTTCGGCACCGTCACCGACATGAGGAACGGCAAGGCGATTCGGATCTGGACCTACCTCGATCCCCAAGAGGCCCTCGAAGCCGCCGGGCTGCGGGGGTAGGCGATGTCGGAGGAGATTGTCGAGAGGTTCCGCCGCATCTACGAGGAGTGGTACGCGCGCCACGAACTGGGCCCGGGCTTCCTCGCGGAAGAGGTGGATTGGATCAATCCGCACGACGCCGTCGAGCGCGGAATCCGGAAGGGGGCGGACAGCTTCAACGATGCGATCAGGAGCGTGTTCGAAGCCTGGGAGGACGCCCGCTTCGAGACCGATCGAATCATCGAGAGCGGTGAGGTGATCGCGCTGGGCCACGTTCGCGGGCGCGGTCGAACGGCCGGCCTGGAGGTATCGCGAGCTCACGGAGAGATCTGGACCTTTCGCGACGGCAGGGTGATCCGGATGCGCTGGTTCCACCGCCACTCTGAGACGCTCAAAGCCGCCGGTCTGTCGGAGTAGCCGATGTCGCAGGAGGATGCAGACAGGATCCGTCGGGCCTATGAGGTCTGGAACGAGTCGGGTCCGGCGGCGGTGACGGATCAGTTCTGGGCTGAGGACGCCGTCTACCGCGAGGGACCAGGCTGGCCAAACGCCGGCGTCTACCGGGGACGTGCCGCTGCGCTTGCACGCATGCAAAGCCTGATCGATCTAGCAGGCCCGATCGAGGTGCGTCTCGACGAGCTGATTGATGTGGGCGATGGCCGTTTCGTCGCCTGCACCCGCATGGTCGGGCAGGGCGCGAACGCGCCATACACTCAGTCCTTCGCCGTCGTCCACCGCCTCCGAGACGGCCTCATCGTCGAGGCCGACTATTACCTTGACCGCGACCAGGCGCTGCAAGCCGCCGGGCTGTCGGAGTAAGCGATGTCGGAGGAGAACGTCGAAGTGGTGCGGCGTGCCATCGAGGCCTATGGCCGTGAGGGACTCGACGGGGTCCTGCGCTACTACGACCCTGAGATCGAGTGGACCAGCACGGGGGACTACATCGAGGCAGCCACCTATCGCGGTCACGACGGCATGCGCCGCTACCTCGGCACGATGGAAGCGGAGTTCACCGACCTCCGGATCGAGCCGGTGGGGTTGATCGACGCAGGCGAGCAGGTGATCAGTTCTGTTCGGTTCACTGGCCGAGGCAAGTCCAGCGGTGCGCCCGTCGAAATGACGTTGATCTCGGTCGGCGCGCTGCGGAACGGCCTGATCTACCGCGTCCGCAACTACCCCGACATGCCCGCCGCCCTCGAAGCCGCCGGGCTGCGGGAGTAGCGATGTCGGAGGAGAACATCGAGATCGTGCGGCGATCGATGGAAGCGATCAACCGGGGCGACGTGGAGGCTGCGCTGTCGTACTTGGACTCCGACGGTGAGCTTCACTCGGCGATCATCGGGGGCACCGAGGGGAACGTGTATCGCGGCCATGACGGTCTGCGCCGCTGGTACGCCGACGTGATGGAGACCTTCGAGGAGCTCGTTACCGAGCTCACGGAGTACCGCGATCTGGGTGATCGCATCGTCGCCTTCGGCCACATCCGCGCCCGTGGTCGCGGGAGCGGACTGGAGATCGACTCCCCCACGGGTTGGGTATTCACGCTTCGACGTGGCAAGGTGGTCAGGGCCGAGGGCTTCCTGGACCCGGCCAAAGCCCTCGAAGCCGCCGGGCTGTCGGAATAGCGGCCGGCCCATCGATAACGGGGCGGCACACTAGAGTTGCGAAACCGAGATGCCGGCCCCAATGCTTTTAGCCGTCGACGGCGATCCTGACGCGCTAGGTCGCGTCGAGCAGGAGCTGCGCGACCGCTACAAAAGCAGCTACCGGGTCGTCGGTACACGCCGGCCGGACGAAGCGCTCGCGCTCCTGACCGAGGTCGCGGATGCCGGGGAAGACGTCGCCCTGGTGCTCGCCGCGCAGTGGCTTCCGGAGATGACCGGCAGCGAGCTGCTCGAGCGCGTGCGCCGGCTCCACCCTCAGGCCAAGCGCGGGCTGCTGGTTAGCTGGGGGGAGTGGGGAGAACGGCAAACCGCCGAGGCAATCTTCGACTCAATGGCCCTGGGACGGATCGATTACTACGTCCTCAGGCCGGCGACCTCGCCGGACGAGCTGTTTCACCAGGCTATCTCCAGCTTCCTGCTGGAGTGGACCGAGGCTCACCTGATTGCGCCGCATACTGTCCGCGTTGTAGCCGACGCCTGGGCAGGGAGAGCGTACGAGCTGAGGGATACCCTCCAGCGCTGCGCGGTCCCGCACGCCTTCCATCTGAGCGACTCGGAGGAGGGGCGGGTGGTACTTGCCAAGAGCGGCGCAGGGGCGAGGCTCCCGCTGATGGTCCTTCCCGACGGTCGGGTGCTGAGCGACCCAACGAACACGGAGATTGCGGACGCCACCGGTGGCTGGATCGACCCCGACCGGGACGAATTCGACGTGGTCATCATCGGTGCCGGACCGGCGGGCCTTTCGGCAGCGGTGTATGGCGCCTCCGAGGGCCTGGAGACCCTCGTGGTGGACGAGGGCGGAGTCGGTGGACAGGCAAGCTCGAGTTCGCTGATCCGGAATTACCTGGGCTTCCCTCGCGGGGTTAGCGGCAGGCGGCTCGCCGAGCAGGCCTACGAGCAGGCCTGGGTCTTCGGCGGGTACTTCGTCCACATGCACAGGGTGGAGAGCCTCAGTCGAGATGGCGACAGGCTGCAGGTGACCCTCGCCGGGGGGCGGCGGATCAGCGCCCGGGCGATGATCCTCGCCACCGGCGCCGCCTATCGCCGGTTGGGCGTCCCCGCGCTCGAGACCCTGAGCGGCGCGGGGGTCTTCTACGGTGGTCCTGCCTCGGAGGCTCCCGCAATGGCCGGGAAGGACGCCTACATCGTCGGCGGGGCGAACTCAGCGGGGCAGGCGGCGTTGCACCTGGCACGCTACGCCCGCCGGGTCACCTTCGTGGTGCGCGCTCAGTCGCTCCGCGCGGGGATGTCGGACTATCTGGTGAAGGAAGTGGAGGCCACGCCGAACGTGGAAGTCCGCGTGGGTTGCGAGGTGGTCGGGGGTGGAGGCGACGGGAGACTCGAGTACTTGGTGCTTGGCGAGGGCGCGACCGGAGAAGAAGAGACGGTCACCGCCGATGGCCTCTTCGTGCTGATCGGGGCTCGCCCGCAGACCGATTGGCTGCCGTCAGAGATAGCGAGAGACAGGCACGGCTTCCTGCTCACGGGCCCGGATCTCACGGACGACCACGGCTGGCCGCTCGACCGCCGCCCGTTGCGGCTCGAAACGAGCATGCCGGGCGTGTTCGCGGCGGGCGATGTGCGGCATGGATCCGTCAAGCGCGTGGCCTCTGCGGTCGGAGAAGGGTCGATCGCGATTCAGCTAGTCCACAGCCTCTTCACGGCCGACCGCCTGCATCGCGGGCGCCCCGCCAAAAGGGCAGTGCCTGCCGTGAGCGGAGGCGCACCCGCTTCTCAAGCGGGTCAGCCGCCGGGTGTGGGTGGCAAGACCGATGAATGATCGAGGTCGAGGATACGGTTCGTCCGCAGTTCGCCGCATGGCTGCTTTGGACGAAA
>DATFOK010000112.1:0-35557 GCA_035265665.1 Solirubrobacterales bacterium
CCTCAGGCTCACCGCCGTCGGGGCACTCGAGGCACTCGCCTCGGGCCCGCCCCCGGTCAGCGCCGGGACGCTGCCCTGGGCACCCGCGATTCCTGCCGTGATCATCATTCCCATGGCGGGCAGCAGCGCTAGCGCGGCCCGCCGACGCTTCCAACGGAAGCGACGCAAAGCGATACACCTTGCCTCTCTGTCCGCCTACGGGGTTAGCTGACGGGCTCGCGACGGTTTTGCATGCCGCTAGGAGCGGATCACCGCTCCATTCGCCCCGGCCGGCCCCCCTGCTCTGGATGCCGGCGTCGGCGCCCTGAAATGGGTGCCGGAAGTGGGTCCCCCGCTCGCGTGATGTCCGTCAACGCGATTAGGCGGGTTGTTTGGCGACTTGAGGCCGGGCAGGGTAGGTGCGCAATTTGCGTACTTGTGTGAGGGCGATCACAGTTGGTATGCGACCATCAGTGACCGTGAGCGACCGCCTGACAGGCCTCGATTCCTCATTCCTCCATCTGGAGCGGGATGGGACGCAAATGCATGTCGCCTCGACCACCCTGTTCGAGGGGCCCGCCCCTCCCTATGTCGAGTTCCGAGACCACATTGAGTCGCGGCTTCACCTGGTGCCCCGCTTCAGGCAGAAGGTGCGCTTCGTCCCCTTTGATCAGGGCCGCCCGGTGTGGGTGGACGACCCGCACCTCAACCTCGCCTACCACGTGCGGCACACCTCTCTGCCGGAGCCCGGCACCGAGCAGCAGCTGCGCGTGCTCGCCGCACGGATCTTCTCCCAGCAGCTCGACCGCTCGAAGCCCCTCTGGGAGCTCTGGCTCGTCGAGGGGATCAAGGGCGGCCGTTTCGCGATCGTGGGCAAGAGCCATCACGCGATGGTGGATGGGGTCTCGGGAGTCGACATCACCACCGTCCTCTTCGACATGGAGAGGGAGCCGGCCGAGACGCCGTCGGCGCCGGAACGCTGGGTCCCCGACCCGGAGCCGAATAGCGCCGAGCTGCTGGCGGAGGCGCTGGTCGAGCGCGCGATCTCTCCGCGCGAGATCGCGCGGGGGCTGCGGCGCATCGTGCGCGGTCCCCGCCGAGCCCTGCGCAAGGCCGCCGACGCGGCCATCGCCGCGGGCACCTTCGCCTGGACCGGGATCGCCGCGCCAAAGAGCCCGTTCAACTTCGAGGTCGGGACCCATCGCCGCTTCGCCTGGGTGCGGGCCTCACTGGGCGACATGAAGCACGTCAAGCACCAGCTCGGCGGGACCGTCAACGACGTCATCCTGGCCGCAGTCGCCGGGGGGCTCGGCCGCTACATGCGTTCTCGGGGTCACCCCACCGTCGGCCTCGAGCTGCGCGCGATGGTCCCGGTCAGCGTCCGGACCGCGGAGCAGCGCGGGGCGCTCGGCAACCAGGTGACGGCCATGATGGCCTCGCTGCCCGTCTGGTGCGAGGACCCCAAGCGGCGGATGGAGATCATCCGACAGTCGATGGGAGACCTGAAGGAGTCGAAGCAGGCAGTCGGCGCCTCGCTGCTCACCCAGCTGGCCGACTTCGCGCCCCCCACCATCGCCGGGCAGGCCGCGCGCCTGCAGTCCCGGCAACGCTTCTTCAACCTCGTCGTCACCAACATCCCGGGCCCGCAGTTCCCGCTCTACCTGATGGGCCGGCGCATGGAGCGCGTCTTCCCGATGGTCCCCCTGGCCAAGAACCAGGGTGTCTGCATCGGGATCATGAGCTACGACGGCCAGGTCAACTTCGGGCTGATCGGCGACTACGACGGGATGCCGGATCTCGAGGATCTGGGCCAGGACATCGAGGCCTCGATCAGCGAGCTGATCGACGCCGCCGGTGGCCGCCCCGGGTTCTTCCGCCGCTTCGTCCCGCGCGAGCGTGGCGTCGGGGCCGCCAGGCAGAACGGCGGCGGCGACCGAGAGGAATCCGCGGCCGGCTAGCCGGCTCCGGTGCCGCTCAGCGCTCCGCGCGCTCCTGCGCGTAGGCCTCCTTCATGCTCATCCGCCGCGCACCGGCCCAGACGGGCTCGTCGTAGCGAGCGCGGAGCATGATCTTCTGCAGAAGTTTCAGGTCCTCCTGGCGGGCCAGGTCGTAGCTCGAGCCCGACTCCGAATCGGCATGTCCCGGGTGGATCATCCACTCGGTCACCCCGGGCGGCGGGTTGCGGACCTCAGGGGGCTCGGCAGGCTGTTTGCTCTCGGTGCGGCCGATCAGGAGATCGGGAGTGTCGATGTTCCGCTCGCGCAGCCACTGGCGGTGGTCCGGATTGACCGAGCGCACGGGCGCGCCGATCTGCTGTGCGGTCTGTAGGACCGGGGTCGCGAGCTCCGGCCGGGCGTGGCAGTGCTTGTGCCCGTTCAGGAACGACGGCCAGCGCCCGAAGAGGTCGCCGAAGCGCTCGAGTTGCACGCGGAGCGCCGTCCGGGCGGGCGCACCGCTGCGCGGACCCCAGCGGCCCTCGAACTCGATGTGCAGCCCGATCTCCACCCCGGTCTCGAGCAACGGCTTGGGCTCGCAGTGCTCCCGCTCGACCATGACGCTGACGCAGTCGAGAGCGCCCATCTCGACCGCCTCGAGGATCCCCTTGTTGTAGGAGGGCCAGTAGCCGTAGTCGTCGCCGGTGATCACCAGCGTGCGCATGACAGCTAGCTGACCTGCTGGATCGCCGCTTGGATCTGCTGAAGGTCGGGGATAGTCGAGCCACCGAGCACCTTCTCGCCACCGGGCCCCTGCACGACTATCGAAGGCGTTCCGGTGAACCCGAAAGCCTCGGCCTGGCTGCCGCCCTGCTGGATCGTCGCGTCCCATTTCTGATCGTTGCGATCCGTATTCCACTTCTCGATGTCCGGGACACCTGCGCCCCTGGCGAGCGTGGTCAGGAAGTCGTCCGTTACGTAGCCCGAGTTCTCGCCGCCCTGATTCAGGTAGAAGAGCTGCAGGTAGTTCCAGAAGCGGCCCTGGTCGCCCGCGGCGAGGGCGGCTCTCATGGCCGGCTTCGAGTCGGGCCCGATGATCAGGTAGGGACGGAACTCGTACTTGACGTTGCCCGGCTTCACCTCGCTGGAGATCAGGTCGGGCGCGACCCGCTCCGCGAAGAACTTGCATGCGGTGCACTGCGGGTCGCCGAACTCGACGATCGTCACCGGCGCACTCGCATCGCCCAGAACAGCACCGTCTTGCGGGACGCCGCCCAGCTCGGCGCTCACCTGCTGGGCGCCCTGGACGTTCGAGGGCGTGCCACCTCCGCCGTTGTCGTCCCCGCCGGACTGACTGATCACGATCAGTCCGACGATCACGGCGACGGCCGCGAATCCGCCGATGATCAGGTACTGGAGCCGACGCTTGCGGGCGAGCGACCCGGCCTGCTGGGACTCGGCTGCCTGGCGTTCCGCCCGCAGACGCTCTCTCTGCTGCTCCCTACCTTCCATGGGAGGACTGTATCCGGGGCGTACCGAGCTCACTGCCGGCGTAGGCGAAGGCACGGATTGCAGCGACCGCGAGCGCGAGCGCCATCAGGATCGCGCTGGCGACGCACCATTGGCAGATCGCGTCGATCACGAAGAGCTCGAGATAGGTCAGATAGGCGCTGAACCCGAAGCCGATCAGCGCCGTCAGGAACCCGCCGAACCGCCCGTAGTCCCCCGGCACCATCGCCGCCGCGAGCAGCAGCGCGTAGCCGAAGATCCCGAGCAACGCGAGGTTTACGCCGGCGAGCTCCGAGTACTTGCTTTCCGCCACGGTCTCGCACCCGCCCCCGCCGGCCAGGCACTTCGGGGTCCCTCCCCCGCTCTCCGCGATCGCGATGTAGGTCGCCACAACCAGCCCGGCCACCGCCAGAACGACCGCAGCGATTTGCAAGTTCCGCTCGGAGAGCACGGCCCAATGCTAGGCAGCGGACGTGAAGCGGCCCGAAAGCCGAGTAGACCGCTCGTTCGCGGGTATCCCGGTGATGTAGCCAGGGAGAATGCACCAGGGACTGATCAAGAAGGCGGGCGTGGCCGCGGTTACGGCCATCGGTGCGATCGCGTTCGCGGCGCCGTCGGCCCCGGCCTCGACGGTGACGGTCACGGGCGGCGACACGGTCAGGGTCGCCGAGAGCGGCAACGAGGGGAACCAGATCACGGTCAGCTACGACGCTGGGGCGGACCTCTACAGGGTCACCGACGCCGCGTCGACGCTCACTCCCAGCGGGACCTGCCTGATGGTCGACGCAAACACCGCCACCTGCCCGGGCGCCGGCATCGACACGATTTCGGTGGATACGGGCGACCGCGACGACGCGATCACGCTCGATGCGGCCACGATCCCGTCGACGATCACGGAGAACCTCAACGCCGCCGACGGGAACGACAACGTCAGGGGAGCGAATACGCCGGGCACGCTGAGCGGCGGCCCGGGCAACGACTCGGTCAGGGGGCGTGGAACGCTCAACGCGGGCAGCGGCAATGACTCGCTGACCGGCTCCCCGCAGGCCGACAACCTCCGCGGCAGCAGCGGCAGGGACATGCTCGACGGCGGTTTCGGTGCCGATGACATCTCGGGCGGCAGCAGCACCGACACGCTGGTCTATCCCGCGAGGATCAACGGGATCAACGTGACGATCGGCTCGGGCAACAACAACGACGGCGGGCCCGAGGACCAGACCGGAAGCAGGCGCGACACCGTCCACGGGGACATCGAGATCCTCTTCGGCACGGAGATCAATGACGTGCTGGTCGGCGACCGCTCCGCGGAGACGCTGATCGGCCTGGGCGGTGACGACTTCGCGATCGGCAACAGCGGGCGGGACACCGTGCTCGGCTTCGACGGAAACGACCTCCTGATCGGAGAGTCCGGCAGCGACCTCCTCCGGGGCGGCCCGGGCGCCGACCGGCAGCTCGGCAAGTCCGGCAATGACCGCCTGGCCGGCGGGGCTGACGCGGACTTTCTGCGGGGCGGAACGGGGCACGACGTGATGAAGGGCAAGACCGGTGCCGACCGGATCAACGCCCGTGACGGCCGCCGTGACGTGAAGATCAACTGCGGGCCCGGCCCGAAGCGGCTCGAGAAGGCCAAGTGGGACAAGCGCCGGGACCCGCGCCCGCGCTCCTGCTGATCGAGGGCCCTTAGGCCCGGCCGGTTCGTCCTCGGCGCCGTGGATGATGGCGCCGTGCACCGGATCCACTACCGCTTCGGGTACGTGCTCGGACTGATCGTGGCGGCCATCTTCGTAACGATGGCCGCGCCGCACGGCGACGGCGGCCGTTTCGTGGCCGTTGTGCTGCAGGGCGCAGTGCTGGTGGCGGCCGTGATCGCCTCCAAGGCGCATCCCTGGGTGATCAGGCTGAGCATCGTGGCGGCCCTGACCGGGATTGCCGGATCGGCCGCCGCTCTCTTCGGCACTGGCCAGTTCGGCGATGGCTCGGCCGGGATAGTGGCCCTGCTCTACGTCATTCTGCCGGCGCCGGCAATCGCCATCGGCGTCGTCAAACAGTTTCGTGAGGAGGGTGCGGTCACGATCCATTCGATGTTCGGCGTGCTGTGCCTTTACCTCCTGATCGGCCTGACCTTCGCCGTCGGGTACGCGGTCATCCAGGACGTCTCGGGTACCGACTTCTTCACCATCGAGCGCGCCGGGCGCGACGACTTCCTCTATTTCTCCTACGCCACGCTGACGACGGTCGGCTATGGCGACCTGGTGGCCGCGACGAACCTGGGCCGCTCGCTCGCGATCACCGAGGCTCTCCTTGGCCAGATCTACCTGGTCACGGTGGTCGCCTTGATCGTGGGGAACCTGCGCGGCCGCGCGGGTGTCGAGACCGAGCGCTAGATCTAGGCCAGCTCGAGCAGCGACCAGAAGGGGTGCTCTCGCGGAGGGATCCGCGGTGGCACGCGGCGGTACTGGCGGCTGCGGGCCCAGTCGAGGTAGCCGCGCAGCCGGTGCGAGATCGAGCGCAGCGTGGCCGGCGTCGGCTCCACCACGCTGTGATCGAGCGCCCAGAGCCAGGCGTTCGCCTCGGACTCGAGCCTGGGCGCCGAGCGTCCCCGGCCGACCAGGTGCCCGATCTCGTGCAGCGCGATGAAGTACGAGACCTGGCCGCGAATCGGCGGGATCGAGATCTCCAGCTTGCCTCCCTGCCAGCGGATCGCCCGGCCGCGCGAGGAGGCCCCGATCAGCTCGATGCCGTACTCGCGGCAGAGATCCTCGACGTGGGCCTCCATCAGGTCCACGCCGCGACGCCTGGGCGGCTCGCGATCCTGCCTGAACACGCGCGGCAGGGTAGTGCTGGATGCGGATGAAGCCATACTTGGGACATGGCGGAATCCACCAGTTTGCGTCTCGCGCTCGCCCAGATCGACCCCACTGTGGGGGACGTCGAGGGCAACGTGCGCGTGATCTCGGAGTCGATCGAGCGCGCGCGGGACGCCGGCGCGCAGCTCGTTCTACTGCCGGAGCTCTGCCTGTCCGGCTACCCGCCCGAGGACCTCGTGCTGCGTCGCGATTTCCTGGCCGCCGTCCGCGAGGGGCTCGATGCGGTCGCATCGGACGTCGAGGGCATCGTCGCGCTGATCGGGTTTCCCGAGCGGGTCGAGCGACCCCATGAGGAGCTCGAGCGCTTCGATCCCCTCATCGATCCGCCCCCTCCCCCGGCCCATAACTCGCTCGCGATCGTCGCCGAGGGCGAGGTGCAGGGCGTCTATCGCAAGTGCGATCTGCCGAACTACGGGGTCTTCGACGAGCGCCGCTATTTCGAGCCCGGCGACTCTTCGGCGCTGATCGAGGTCGACGGCGTGCCGGTCGGCCTAACCGTCTGCGAGGACATCTGGCATCCCGGGTTCCCGGAGAGCGACGAGGCGGCGGCCGGCGCCAGGTTGATCGTCAACGCATCAGCCTCGCCTTACCACCGAGGCAAGGGCCTGGCCCGCGAGGGAATGGTTGCCGAGCGCGCGCGCACCAACGGCGCGGCCTTCGCGCTCTGCAACGCGGTCGGCGCCCAGGATGAGCTCGTCTTCGACGGCGGCAGCGTCGTGATCGCGCCCGACGGCGGCGTGCTCGCCCGCGCCGCCCAGTTCGAGCCGGAGCTCCTGCTCTGTGACCTACTGGTCCCCGCCGCTGGGGCAACGGACGGTGCCCGGCCGGCCGGCAGGACCCGCACCCTCGCCCGGCTGACCTCCGGGGCCGAGCCGTCCGCTGATGTGGAGCCGCGCCTCGCCGAGCCGATCGGAAGCGAGGAGGCCGAGGTATATGCGGCGCTCGAACTCGGGCTGCGCGACTACGTCGAGAAGAACGGCTTCGAACGCGTCGTCCTCGCGCTCTCGGGAGGGATCGACTCGGCCCTGGTCGCCCTGATCGCGGCTGATGCGCTCGGTCCGGACCGGGTCACCGTGGTCGTCATGCCGTCACCCAACTCGAGCGCCGAGACCCAGGCGGACGCGAGGACCATCGCGGCCAATCTCGGCGTGGAGCTGATCGAGATCTCGATCTCCGACGCGATGGAGGCCTACCAGGACGCCCTGGCGCCCGCCTTCGAGGGGGCGGACCCCGGCCTGGCTGAGGAGAACATCCAGGCGCGGATCCGAGGCAACCTGATGATGGCGCTCTCCAACAAGTTCGGCTGGCTGGTCCTCACCACCGGCAACAAGAGCGAGCTCTCGGTGGGCTACGCGACGCTCTACGGCGACATGGCCGGCGGCTTCGCGGTGATTAAGGACGTCTTCAAGTTGCTCGTCTACCGGCTGGTGCGCTGGCGCAACGCCCAGGGCGAGCAGGAGCTCATTCCCGCCTCTGTGCTCGAGCGGCCGCCGTCGGCCGAGTTGCGGCCGGACCAGCTCGACGAGGACTCGTTGCCCCCCTATGAGGTGCTGGACCGGATCCTGGAGGCCTACGTCGAGCGCGACGAGGGGATCGAGGAGCTCGTCGTCGCGGGGCTCCCCGAGGAGACGGTCATGGAGGTCGTGCGGCTGGTCGACCGGGCCGAGTACAAGCGCCGCCAGGCGCCGCCTGGGATCCGGGTCTCCACCAAGGCATTCGGCCGCGATCGGCGCCTGCCGATCACCAACCGGTTCGGGTCGAGGCGCCCACTACCGCGTTAGCGGCGGGGGCGCACCGCGACGGTCATCCGCGAGAGGGCGCAGACACGGCCCTCGTCGTCGCTCAGCTCCACGTCCCAGACCCAGGTGGTGCGCCCCCGCTGACGGGCCCGCGCGGTGGCGTTCACATGGCCTTCGGAGATCACCCTGAGGAAGCTGGTGTCGTTGGCCATGCCGAAGGCGATCTCGCCGTTCTCCTTCACGGCCCGGTAGGTGGCGGCGGACGCGAGGCTCTCCGCGAGCGAGGCGTAGACGCCGCCGTGCACAACCCCGTTGGGCTGCAGGTGCCGCGACTCCACGGCGATGCGGGCGCGCGCGTTCTCCGGGTCGAAGTCGATCCACTCGACGCCGATCTCCTCGGCGAAGCCGGAGGGGGCGAAGTCCGTCGGCTCTGTCTCGGGCGGGATCACGCCGGGCACCTTAGTCTGCGGCCGTGAGTTTTCTGCTCTGGACCGGCGTGGAGGAGTGGCTCGCCGAGTCGGCCACGGTCGATCTCACCGGCGGAGGACTGAGCGCCACGGGCACCCAGCTCGGCGCCGAGCCGGCGCCGTATCGGGTCGACTACCGGCTGGAGGCGCCGGAGTTCGTCACGCGGGAGCTCGAGCTGACCGTGGCCGCAGAGGGCTGGCGCCGGCGCCTGCTGCTCCGTCACGACGGATCCGGCACCTGGCATGCGGAGGTCGATGACGAGGGCGAGGTGCCGGGCGGCGCCTGGGACGGCTCGCTGCCGGATCTCTCCGAGGCACTCGACATCGACATCGAGTACTCGCCCCTGACCAACACGATGCCGATCCTCCGCCACGGCTTCCAGCGAGAGGGGTCCGGGGACTTCCTGATGGCCTTCGTCACGATGCCTAGCCTGCGCGTCGAGGCCCCGCCGCAGCGCTACGAGCACGTGCGTGCGACCGGGAACGGATACGTGGTCAAGTTCATCAGCCTGGACGGTGATTTCACCGCGGATCTCGAGCTCGACGCCGAAGGCCTTCTGGTCTTCTATCCGGGCCTGGCGAGGCGCGTGGAGCCCGGTTAGGAGTCGACTAAGAGCTGCGTCACGCATCCTCGCGCTGCCCTACGCTTCCTCGCCCGTGGCGCTCACCGATGAACAGCGCGCGATGCTCCAGCTGCTGCTCGAGGGCGGGCAGAGCTACGACGACATCGGCTCCCTGCTCGGAATCGCCCCCGACGAGGTGCGCAGCCGAGCCCGCTCGGCGTTGACCGAGATTGGCGGCGCCGACCCCGACGCTCAGGTCGGGCTGAGCGACTACCTCCTCGGCCAGGCCGATCCGATCGGCCGAGCCGATGCGGTGCGCCATCTGCAGAGCGATCCGGAGGCGAACGCGCTGGCACAGCGGCTGGTTCAGAACCTGAAGCTGCTCGCGCCGAAGGCGGAGCTGCCCGAGATCCCGGAGCCGCGCGGTGGCCGCCGGGCCCCCGCGCCTCCTCCCTCGCCGCCAGCGCCCGCCGCCGGCCCGGCCCCCGGCGCGCCGGCGGCGCCGAAGACACCCGGCTTGGCCTCACGCGCCGCCGGCGTCTTCAGCGGGATCGGGGGTCTCGGCGGCAAGCGGCGGACCCAGTTTCTGGTCGGCCTCGCCGGGCTGCTCGCGCTGGTGATTGTGGTGGTCGTGGTGACGACCAGCGGCGGCAGCGACGATGGCAGCGACTGCCAGGGGGTCGACACCGCGACTGCGCAGCAGGCCGGCGTCCCGACGATCAAGCTCGTCGCGACCGGAGCCGCCGCGGACGCGGACTGCCCACCTAGCGGCCAGATCACGCTCGGGGCGACTCAGCAGGCCGCCAACAACCAGAACCAGACGCCCACCTTCGCGCTGCAGGCGAACGCGGTTCACCTGCCGGCCAGCGGCGATGGCGAGCGCTACCTGCTCTGGCTCTACAAGTCCGACACCCAGTCCTTGCCGCTTGGACAGGAGACGGTCGACGCAGGCGGCAACCTGACGGGCGGGGTCCCCTTGATCGCGCAGCAGGTGCTCCTGCTGCCGGCGTTCGACTCGATCCGCATCTCGAAGGTGACCTCCACCGAGGCCCAGCAGGTCCAGCAGTCGCTTCAGCAGCAGCAGCAGGGAAAGCAGGCGACCGGCGTGGTCCAGTTCGTCGGCCAGCCGGTGCTCCAGGGGAGCATCTCGGAGCTCGGCCTCGACCAGCTCCTGCAGCAGGCCCAGCAGCAGGCACAGGCCGGCCAGGGCGCCGGCAAGAAGGGCTGAGAACCGCCGGCTGACATGGCGCTGAGCGAGGACCAGCGCGCCCTGCTCAGGCTGCTGCTCGAGGGCGATACATACACACGTGTGGCCGAGGTGCTCGGCACCGACCCGGATGAGGTTCGCGACCGGGCGCGAGCCGCCGCGAGTGCTCTGGAGGGCGCGAATGACCCTGAGTTGCCCTCAGACGCCGTCAGGGAGCGCCTGGCCGCCCTCGACGGCACCCAGGTGAACTCGGCCCCCTCCCAGGCCCCAGCCGCCCAGGACGAACGCAGGCGGCGTGCTCTCTGGATCGTCGCCGCCGGAGCCGTGCTGGTCCTGGTCGTGGTCCTGCTTGTCGTCGGCATCGGGGGCGACGGCGGCGGCGAGACCACCACGACCGCCGGCGCCGATCAGGAGGAGGCCGTGCCTGTCAGGCTCAGCCCGGTTGGAGGCTCACAAGCGAGCGGCGGGATCACGATCGTTCGCATCGCCGACCAGCCCGCGGTCGACCTCGATATCCGCGGACTGACGCCCACCGGGAAGGGCGAGGCCTACGTGCTCTGGTTCGTCGGCTCCGGCGGGCGGAGCCTGCCGGTCGCTTTCCAGTCGGTGGGGCCGAACAGGCGGATCACGGGGCGATCCGCGATTCCGACCGCCGCCGCGAGCCTCCTGCCCAGCTTCGACACCGCCGAGCTCACACTGACGCGTCAGCGCGAGGCAGCCGCCGCCGTCGAGCAGGCGGCCCAGGCCGGGACCCTGCCGCAGCGCGTCGGCACCAGCGTGCTACGCGGCTCGCTGCGTTAGGTGGCGGGCAGCAGCTTGCCCGGGTTCATGATCCCGGCGGGGTCGAGGCGCTCCTTGACGGCGCGGAGCGCGTCCAGGCCGAGCTCGCCGACCTCGGCGGGCATGTAGGGAGCGTGATCGCGGCCCACCGCGTGATGGTGCGTGATCGTCCCCTCCGTGGCCACGATCGCCTCGCAGGCGGCTGACTTCGCGGCGCGCCACTGGTCGAGCTCCTCGCCCGGCCGGGCCCTGCTCAGGAAGGTGAAGTAGAGCGAGGCCCCATCGGGATAGGCGTGGGAGAGGTGGCACATGACGATCGAGCGATCGCCGAGCGCTCCCCGGAGGGCGTCCCCCACCGCCCGGTACAGCTCGTCCAGGCGACTCCAGGTATGGGCGGTCTCGAGCGTCTCGACGAGCACGCCAAGGTTCATCAGCTCGTCGCGCAGGTAGGGCCCGCCGTACCGGTTCCGGTACCAGGAGTTGCCCGCCGAGCGACCGAGCGGCACGGCGCCGCCGAGCCTGAGCCTGGCCTGCGAGAGTCCGCGCCGGCGGCTGATGTCATCTCGCTCTCCCTCCCAGCCGCAGATCATGAGACAGCCGCCGCGGCGGCGGCGCAGGGACAGATAGGCGTCGAGCGCCCGCTTGCGGAACCCTTCGGTGCCGGCCAGCTCGAGGGAGACGCGCGTCTCCTCCTCGTCGGAGAGGCGTAGGACGTCGGGAGCCTCGTGCCGCTGGGCCAGGTCGCGGACGATCGCCCGGCCCGCCTCGAAATCCTCCGCAATCCAGCCCTCGTAGACGCGGGTTCGCGGCGCCGGCCGCACGCGGCAGCTCACGTCCGTGATCACGCCGAACGTCCCCTCCGAGCCCAGCACCAGCTCGCGCAGCGAGGGCCCGGCCGCCGTGTGCGGGACCTGGAGCGTTCGGAGCCGGCCGGCGGGCGCGACGAGCTCCAGTGCCGTGACCAGCTCGTCGAAGCGGCCGTAGCCGCTGGAGGCTTGTCCGGCCGAGCGCGTCGCGGCGAAGCCTCCGATGGTCGCCTCCTCGAAGGACTGCGGGAAGTGACCGAGGGTCGCACCCAGGGCACCGAGTGCGGCCTCCGCCTCCGGCCCAGTCAGCCCGGGGCCGAGGCGCGCGGTGAGCGACTGCGAGTCGAGCTCGACCGAGCGCAGGCGGGAGAGCTCCAGTGAGACGATCGCGGAGTGCCCGTCGACGAGCGCCTCCAGGCCGCCCACCACGCTCGTCCCTCCGCCGAACGGCACGACCGCGATACCCGCCTCCGTGCAGGCATCGAGGACAGCCTCAACGCCGGCGGCGTCGGCCGGCCGCAGCACCGCGTCGGGTGCGTGCTCGAGGCGTCCGCTGCGAAGGCGGACGAGATCCGGGTAGCTGCGGCCGGTGGCGTGGCGGATCCGCTCGTCGGGCGAGTCCAGGACCTCTCCCCCCGCTGCGAGCACCGCCTCGGGTATCGGCTGCGGCTCTCGCAGCGAGACCTGGTCGATCGACACCGGCTCGCTGCCGTCGTCCGGGCCGACCCCGAGCTCCTCGCGCAGGGCCGCGACCGCCGCCTGGGGTAGCTCGACGCGGCGCTCGGGGTCCCCCCAGCCCCACCACTTCATTCCAGCCGACAGCGCTAGCCCTCCGCCCCCGTAGCGACTGTCTCCAGGCCGTCCAGGGCCTGGTTCAGCGTCCGGCCGATCGCTCGCCTCATCATCAGCGAGCCGAGGCGTGACAGTCCCCGCAGCTGGCGATCGAGAGCCATGATCACCTCGGTGTCGCCGTTCCGGGGATCGAGGTCGATCTCGGTGCGCGCCCTGCGCAAGAAGCGCTCAAAGGGCGTCCCCTCCACGGTCTGCTCGAAGACGTAGCGCTCGCCGTCGCTCCACTCGATGCAGCGGAAGTCGGCGCGTACTCCCCGCCCACCCCTCGTCTCGAGCACCTGGGTCCAGCTGCGCTCGACCGACTCGCTCTCGCTCACGTTCTCCACCCGATGGGTGTTCGGCCACCAGCGCGGCAGGTGGTAGGGATCGGTGATCACGGCCCAGAGGGCGCTCGCAGGCGCGGCGATGCGGCGCCTGCGCACGACGCGTGCCATTGGATCTGCGGCCCTAGTCCTCGCCGGTCAGCTTGCGCAGGTCGCGGACCAGCAACATGTGGGTGAGGTTGCTGCAGGCCGCGGCGAGGCTCTCGAGGTTCTCGATCGCCTCCTGGCGGACGTTCTGGTTCGTTGAGCGCAGTCCCGCGCCCACAACCGCCTCGAGCAGCACCGCCTCCCGATCCGCCGCCGTGCGCAGCACCTTCAGGTTGCGTCCGCTCACCCCGAAGCGGGCCAGCTCGGAGGAGGCCTTGATGATCTCGCGGTCGGTGTCGTCGTAGACCTTCACCCCGTCGATCTTGCCGGGCTGCACCAGCCGCCAGTCCTCGAGGTCTTTGATCAGCTCGGCAGCGACGCCGGTCTCGTCGACCAGTTCCTGCAGCGTGAGGCGTGTGCCCTTGCCGGACTCGACGCTGGCCGCACGGCGCAGGGAGCCCGTTTCGCCGCGCTCCTCGCGGGCCCCGGCGGCGAGCTCCTGGCGGATTACCCGCAGAGGCAGGAACTCGTCCCGCTGCATGCGCAGGATGGCGCGTAGGCGCTCGACGTCCGCCTGGCTGTAGAGGCGGTAGCCGCCAGGGGTGCGCCGAGGCGCGAGCAGCTTCTGGTCCTCGAGGTAGCGGATCTTCGAGATCGAGATGTCCTCGAACTCGCGGCTGAGGATCTTCGCCACGGCACCGATGGTGAGCGCCTTGCGGTGGGACGGCCCACCGTCCGTGGCGCTGTCACCGGTGCGGCGCTCAAAGGGTGTCGGGGTCGAGGCTTCCATCACTTCTCCAGGTAGCTCAGCTTGTACTTGCCAATCTGGATCTCGTCGCCGTCCTGGAGCTGGTGCGACTCGATCCGACGCCGGTTCACGTACGTCCCGTTCAGCGATCCCAGGTCGTCGATATAGAGCCCGTCCTTACGGCGGACGAGCAGCGCGTGATTGCGCGAGACCGTGACGTCGTCGAGGAAGACGCCGGCGTCTGGGGTCCTGCCGACCGAGATGCGCTCGTCATCGAGCGTGAAGCTCTCCCCCGCGCGGCCTCCGCCGGAGCGGATCACGAGGGCGGCCCCGTGCCTCTCCACCACCTCGTCGATGTCCACCTGGTGCATCTCCCCCGACTCGTCGACCGTGTAGGTCATCGTCGTCGGCTCGTCTTTGCCATCCGGACGAGAGAGGTACGCGCCGCACTTCTGGCAGTAGTTTGCCCCCTCCGCGTTGACGAAGCCGCACTCGGGGCAGTGGATCGCCACGGTCGGCCCCCGCTTAGGTCGGAGGCTTGGTCGGGGGCTCGGAGCGCCCGGCGAGGATCTCGCTGAGCCGCTGAACGTCGTCTCCCTTGATCAGGGTGCCGCCCTCGGGCCGGTTCTCGCGCAGGCGGTTGACCAGCTCCGCTCTGAGGATGTCGATCTGCCCGTGCAGGATCCGGCGGCGGTAGGACACCTCCTGCTCCTCAGCGGTCAGATTGTCGATCAGCTCCTTGAGCTCCTGATCGTTCATCGAGCCGATATCGGGAAAGGTCTCTTCCTCCACCTACTCCTCCACGGATGCGAGGGCGCGCGTCAGCGCCGTTGGGTGCTGGGCAGGCGATTATAGGTTGGTTCGCGCAGTCTCAACCGCGACTTCAGGGTTTTGGCTACGCGGTTGCAATCTCCCGCAGCCCGGTCCGCACATAGGCGATCGTGCCGAGGATGCCGAGGACGACGCCGACGATCAGCATCGCGCTCCAAACCCAGCTGTCGGACACCATCGCGAAGAAGATCGCCGCCATCACCGGCACGACCGCAATCCGCCCGAGCCAGTTGATCTCCAGCTCCCCCACCCGGCGGAGATAGACCTGGGCCAGGATGAGCGTGAGCACCTCGCGTATGACTAGGACGGCCAAGGCCCAGCGCGGCAGCAAGTCGAAGTGCCAGCAGACCACGACGCCGCAGAGGATCGTCAGCCGGTCGACGACCGGATCGAGCAGGGCGCCCATGCGGCTGTACTGGCCGGTGGCGCGCGCGACGAAGCCGTCAACGTAGTCGCCAACCGCTATCAGCCAGAAGGTCGCCGCGGCCCAGAAATCCCGCCCGTCGCCCGAGGAGAGCGCCAGGACGAGAAAGACCGGCAGCGCAGCGAGGCGGAGGTAGCCGACCGCGTTCGGGATCGTCCAGGGGCGCAGCGGCTGTCCCGGCCTGGTCTGGCGCGGCGGCGGGCCCGAGCGGTCTAGGCCGAACTGCCGCCGGAACCCCTTTCGCCGTCCCGTACGCAAGGATTGTCCGCGGCCACGGGCCATCAATCGAGCATATGGAAGGCAAGGCGAAAACCGGGATCTCCCCCACGCGCGTAGAGGACTTCCCTCAGTGGTTCCAGACCGTGGTGCGCCACGCTGAGGTCGCGGAGCTCGATCACGTGCGGGGCGCGATGGTGATCCGCCCCTGGGGCTACGGGATCTGGGAGCTGATGCAGGATGCCCTCGACGACGGCATCAAGGAGACGGGCGCCGTCAACGCCTACTTCCCGCTCTTCATCCCGCTGAGCTACTTCGAGGAGGAGGCCAAGCACGTCGAGGGCTTCGCCATGGAGATGGCGGTGGTGACGCACCATCGTCTCGAGCAGGGGTCGGACGGTAAGCTCCATCCCGCCGCCGAGCTGCCCGAGCCCCTAATCGTCCGCCCCACCTCGGAGACGATCATCGGCCGTTCCTTCGCCAAGTGGATCAACTCCTACCGCGACCTGCCGCTGATGATCAACCAGTGGTGCAACATCGTCCGGTGGGAGCTCCGGCCGCGCGTCCTGCTGCGGACAACAGAATTCCTCTGGCAGGAGGGCCATACCGCCCACGCAACGGACGAGGAGGCGCTCGAGGAGACCAGGAGGATGCTCGGCGTCTACCGCGAGTTCGTCGAGAGCCAGCTGGCGATCCCGGTGATCGCCGGCGAGAAGCCCGAGTATGAGCGCTTCCCGGGCGCCGAGATCACGCTCTCGATCGAGGCGATGATGCAGGACGGTAAGGCGCTCCAGTGCGGAACGTCCCACTACCTCGGCCAGAACTTCGCGCGCGCCATGGATATGGAGTTCACGGACGAAGACGGCGAGCGAAAGCTCTGCCACACGACGTCCTGGGGCATGACGACGCGGATGATCGGCGCCGTCGTGATGTCCCACGGCGATGACAACGGTCTGCGCGTCCCGCCCCGGATCGCGCCGCGGCAAGCCTGGATCGTTCCGATCACGAGGGACGACCCCACAGCGGTCCTGCAGGCCGCGGATGAGCTGCGGGATGAGATCGCCGGGCAGTCGTGGGATGGGAAGCCCGTGCGCGTCCAGGTCGACACCCGCGAGCGCAAGCCCGCCGACAAGCGCTGGGAGTGGATCCGCAAGGGCGTCCCGGTCGTCATCGAGCTCGGGGAGCGCGACCTCGAGGGAGGCGTGGTGACGATGACGAGGCGGGATGACCCGGGGCTTTCACGCGATGCGATCCCACGCGAGGGTGCCGGCGAGGCGGTCGTCGGCGTCCTCGGGGATATCCAGATGGGCTACTACCAGGAGGCGAGCGAGCGCCTCCGCGACCGCACCCGAGACGACATCACGACGCTTGAGGAGTTCCGCGAGTTCTTCGCCCGGGAGGAGACGGACTCCGGCGGGTTCGTCAGGGCACCCTGGAGCGAGGAGCCGGGGACGATCGAGACGATGGGCGAGCTCGGAGTGAGCGTGCGCGTCATCCCGTTCGACGAGCAGCTTCCCGCCGATGCCCGCTGCGTGATCACCGGTGGCCCGGCGCGGGTGATGGCGACCTTTGCGAAGGCCTACTGACGACGCCGCCGGTTGGCGAGCGGTGCCCGGGTGTCCTTCGGCTCGTTGGCGAGCCACGATTTGCCGCAGACCAGGCACCCGACCATCGGCCCGTAGCGCGTGTACGTCATCAGGCGAACGTTCATCGGGTTGCTGTGACGACACATCTCGCAGAAATGGTCGTCTCTGCGAGGCGCCCCGAAAGCGTGCGAACTGCGCCTGCGGCGCCGGAAAATTACGGATCTGCAGGCGAAAACAGACAGGGAAGATCTCCCGGCTGACGGCGATTTTCGCCAAGGCGTACTAGGTTCTTGCTTACAGGGGGCCACTGCGCACCGCCAGGAGGGCCGTGCCAATCAGCGGGCCCACACAATCTGAGGAGTTCCGGCTGGTCGTCTCGCCCGACACCGAAGCGGGCTGGCGGGCGCGCCAGGCACTCCGGCAGCGCCTCGCGGACTCGCTCCCCGCACGAACCCTGATCGACCTGACCGCGGTCGTCACCGAGCTGGTCAACAACGCGGTCGCGCATGGTCCTCGAAGGCCGATCACCGTCGCGCTGGCGATCGACGGCGAGACGATTCGCGGCGAGGTCGCGGACGAGGGCAATCCCGCAGCGGCCCTCCCGCGGCGTCGCACCGCAACTCCGCCAGGGCGCCTTGGGCTTCAAGTGGTCGACCAATTGACCTCACGCTGGGGGGTCTCCGCAGGCAGCACTCACGTCTGGTTCGAGCTGCCGCTGGACACCTAGCGCGCTGGCGGCTATCAGGCGCGCGTGAAGCGGCGTCCCGCGGTCGGCGAGGCCTCTTCGTCGAGTTCGGGGCGCTTCACCTTGACCGGCTTCAGGTAGGGCTCGCCGTCCTCGAGGTCCGGACCCTCACTGTCGGCGAGGACTCGCTCCGACTCGGTCGGCGTCTCGGCCTTCTCCATTTGAGCGATCCGCTCGGGGGTGAGCTCGCCGGCGTTCTCCTCCTCGATCTTCGCCAGCCAGTCGGCGCCCTCGCGCGACTGCTCCTCGTCGACGTGGACCTTGCCGCGATCCAGGGTCTTGTCGATCTCGGCGAACAGCGCGTCCACCAGTTCGTCCTGCTTGACCTTCCGAAGCGGCTTGCCGTGCGCGAAGATCAGTCCTTCGTCCTTGGCGCCGGTAATGCCGAAGTCGGCGTGCGATGCCTCGCCGATGCCGTTCACCGCGCAGCCGAGGACGGCGACCTCGATCGGCTCGGTGTAGGCCTCGAGGCGCTGCTCGATGTCGGCGACGACGGTGTCCATGTCGAACTGGAGGCGGCCGCAGGTCGGGCAGGCGATCAGGACCGGTCCGCGCTCGCGCAGGTGCAGCGCCTTGAGGATCTCCCAGGCGACCTTGACCTCCTCCTCGGCGTGGAAGGTGGAGAGCGAGATGCGGATCGTGTCCCCCACCCCGTCGGCGAGCAGCGTTCCCAGCCCCACCGAGGACTTGAGCGAGCCGGACCACTTCGTCCCCGCCTCGGTGATTCCGAGGTGGATGGGATACGGAATCTTCTCGGCCAGCAGTCGGTTCGAGGCGATCGTGTTCGGCACGTTGGTGGACTTGATCGAGACCTTGAAGTTCTCGAAGTCGAGCGACTCCATGAGCTCGACGAACTCGACCGCCGCCTGGACGAGAGCCTCGACGGGGTTCTCGCGCTCGAGAGCGTGAAGGTGCTTGGGGAGCGACCCGGAGTTGACGCCGATCCGCATCGGCACGTTCGCCTTGGTCGCGCTGGCGGCCACCTCGGCCACCTTCTCGGGGCCGCCTATGTTGCCCGGGTTGAGCCGGATGCAGTCGGCGCCGGCATCGATCGCCTTCAGGGCCAGGGTGTGGTTGAAGTGAATGTCCGCGATCACGGGGATCGGCGACTGCTTGACGATCGTCTTCAGAGCCTCGACATCCTTGTCGCGTGGGACGGCGACGCGCACGAGGTCCGCGCCCACGTCGGCGACGGTGCGGATCTGCTCCATCGTCGCCTCGAGATTGGCGGTCTCGGTCTTGCACATCGTCTGCACGGCGACTGGCGCGCCGCCCCCGATGGGAACGTCGCGCACGAAGATCTGGCGCTTCGAGGCCACGGGCACAGGGTAGCTGTGGGTACCTGGGCGGCGTTTAAGGGACGTGAATCGGGGCGCTTTGCAGCGAACTTCGCAGCTAGCCCGAGTAGAGCGCCTCGATCTCGTCGCCGTACTTCTCGTCGATCGGCTTGCGCTTCAGCTTCATCGTCGGCGTGAGCTCGTCGCCGCCGGGCTCCCAGGGCTCGGGCAGGATCGTGAACTTCTTGATCTGCTCCACGCGCGCCATCTTCGCGTTCGCCTCGTCGGCGGCTGCCTGAACCGCCACTCGCGTCTTCTCCTCCTCGGCCAGCTCCGCGATCGATTTGCCCTCGAGCCCGTTCTGCTTTGCCCAGACGGGTGCGTAGTCGGGGTCGAGCGTGATCAGCGCGACGTTGTAGGGGCGGGCACTGCCGATCGCCACCGCCTGGCCGATCAGCGGGCTGGCGGTCTTCAGGTGGGCCTCGATGTTCGCCGGCGACATGTTCTTGCCTGCCGCGTTGATGATCAGCTCCTTCTTGCGGTCGACGATCCTCAGGTAGCCGCCCTCGTCGAACTCGCCGATGTCACCGGTCCGCAGCCACCCGTCCTCGGTGAAGGTCTCGGCGTTCTTCTCCGGCAGGTTGCGGTAGCCGGGCATCACGCAGTCCGCCTTGACCAGCACCTCGCCGTCCTCATCGAGCCTGAGCTCGACACCGGGCGTGGGCGGGCCGACCGTGCCGAGCTTGATCCGATCGGGCGGGTTGACCGCGCCGAGGCCGCAGGTCTCCGACATGCCCCAGAGCTCGCCGATCGGGATGCCGATCGCGTGAAAGAACTCGAGCACCTCCAGCGGGGTGGGCGCTGCGCCGACGTTGACGGCCAGAGCCTCGTCGAGGCCGAGCTGCTTGCGCAGCTGGGAGAACATCTGCTCGTCGGCCTGCGCCGCCGCCTCGGCGACCTCGGCGGGGACCTCCTCCCCGGCCTGCTCGGCGCGCACCTTGGCGAACGCTGCCTCAAGTCCCTTCTGGGCCGGCTCGCGCTGCTCGTCGGGGAGCCCGGCGATCATCGCCTCGAGCCCGGACTTGAGCTTCTCGAAGATCCGGGGCACGGCGAAGAACCAGGACGGGCGGACCTTCGGTAGGAACTCGGCGATCTTCCGTGGATCGGCGCAGACGGTGACCGACAGCCCCTTCGTGACGGGGAGGTAGTAGTGCGCGTTCCGCTCGGCGACGTGAGCGGCCGGCAGCCAGGAGATCACCCTTCCTCCCTGCGGGAACTCGATGATCTCGTCGGCCGTCGCGACGGCGAAGAGCAGATTGCGATGCGTGAGCTGGACGCCCTTGGGTGGCCCGGTGGTGCCCGAGGTGTAGATCAGGGTGAGGAGGTCGTCGGGCTCCAGGGCCTGGACGCTCTCCGCCGGGTCGAAGTCCGGCGCCATCGCCATCACTTCGTCGAGAGTGTGATCGCCGCCCTCGCCGTCGACCACGATCAGGTGCTCCAGGCCGGGCAGGTCATCTCTCGCTTGATTGAAGTTGTCCAGGAAGGCCTTCTCGACGATTGCGATTCGGCTCTTGGCGTCGGAGACGAGATACTGGATCTGTTCGGGGGTGTAGGTCTGGTAGATCGAGAAGGGAACCCCTCCCAGGGAGACGGCGGCGAGGTCGCAGGGGATGAACTCCCAGCGGTTGCCGAGCATCAGCGCGACCGTGCCGCCCTTCTCGAGGCCGAGCTCGGAGAGCCCGCCGGCGATCCTGTGGACGGTGTCGCGGAGCTCGTTCCAGGAGAGCTCGACGTCGCGCGCCTCGTCCTTGATCGCCATGTCGTCTCCGAGGCGGTCGACCGTGGCGTAGAAGGCTTCGATCAGATTCCGCGCGGGCAGCTCGGGTGCCGCGCCTCCACTCGCATAGCGCTCTGAAGTCGTGACCTCCACGGGCAGCTCCCCTCTCCTCGGTAGAACTTGAGGAAACGCTACACCAGGAGGATCTGATGCCGGTTAGACAAGCGCAAGCGGAGTGGCACGGCAGTTTCGCCAGCGGCGACGGGAAGATGTCGTTCGGAAGCGGCGCCTTCGAGGGTTCCTATTCAGCGGCATCACGCTTCGAGGAGGGCGAGGGGACCAATCCGGAGGAGCTGATCGCCGCCGCCCATGCGGGTTGCTTCTCGATGGCGTTCGCTCTCGCCCTGAGCGAGGCCGGGCATGAGCCGGACTCCGTCGAGACGACGGCCGAGGTCCACATCGACAAGGATGACGGCGGCTTCTCGATTACCCGCAGCAACCTCACCACCGAGGTCAAGGTGGAGGGGCTCGGCGAGGAGGAGTTCCAGAAGCTCGCCGACGAGGCCAAGCAGGGCTGCCCGGTCTCGCGGGCGCTCGGCGCGATCGAGATCGGGCTGGACGCGAAGCTCGCCTAGCTCCGCATCTCGATTTCGGCCAGCGGCGGGGTGCGGAGATCCGGCGCGTCCTGGTGACCTCGATCTCCTCGACGAGGTTTTCCGGGATCAGAACCACGTTCAGGGCCGGAGCGGCGACCGACGGAACGACGAGGGCCTCGATCCCGGCCTCGACGGCGGCCTTGCCGATTCGCTGGGTCTGTCGTACGGGTGTCAACGCCGTGAAGGGAGTCTCGACGCCGAGGCCCCGGAGAATGTCGTCATCCAGCAACTCAATGAACTCGGCCGTGAGCGTCATCTCGACAAGCGTCAGTGGGTAACGGGCCACCTCCGGCTCACCCTGGAGCTCCGCCGTGCGCTGTGTCTCGGCACGCGAGGTCGTGGGATCGAGGCTCGCATAGAGAACGCCGATGCCGGGCGGATTCCAGCGCCCGCCGGCGGTCCGGGCCCCCACGGTGGAGAGCGGGTCATACCCCTGCCGAACAGCACGCCACAAGGCGAGCTTCGATTTGGTGCGATCGAGCGGCGCGAGGCGCCGCCGAAGGTCGCTAGAGGTAGACACCCTCGCCGATGGCGATCAGGAGTGCGAGCACCTCTCTGGTCCGCCCCTCCACGATCAGATCGGCAGCCGAGCGAAAGTCGAGCTCGGGATTGGGGCGCTCTATCCAGGAGCTCACGTGCCCGCCGGGAAAGGTCTTCGCGTATTCGTCGAGCACCGCCGAGATGTCGGCCAGCTGCTTGCGGACCGCCCCGCGTGGCTCGGTCTGACCGGCGAGCCAGCGACGGGCCGTGCGCTCCGACCTCCCGGTCAGGCGTGCGAGCTGATCCGGCGGGATCCCGGCATCGACGATCGACTCGAGTTCCTTGGGTGGTGCTAACACCGTCATGGGTTCAGCCTAGCACTCAGATGTCCGAGAAATGACGACAGAACTGTGACAGAAGTGCGCCCGCTCTCGCGCGATCTAAGCCCCACCTAGCGCGGATTCAGGGCGTCGTCTCCCAAGCGGCCGAGGTCGTTCGAGAGGCCGACCACGAACAGCATGAGGATCAGCAGGAAGCCGATTGCGCTGGCGCGCTCGATCACGCTGAACGGCACCCGCTCGCCGCGGAGCTTCTCCACCAGGCTCCAGAAAATGTGACCTCCGTCCAGCGGCAGGAACGGGAAGAGGTTGATCACCCCGAGCGAGAGGCTGATCAGGGCGAGGATGAAGAGCGCTTCCTGAGTGCCGAACCCGATCGCCTCGTTCAGCGCTCGCGAGCTGCCCACCGGGCCCGAGAGCTGCTCGCGCTGCTCGGGCAGGAAGATCCGGGCGATCGCCGAGACAGTCTTTGAGGTGATCAGCCACATCGTGTCCGCGGAGTAGTCGGCCGCCTGCGCGGGGGTGTTGATCGGCGTGACGTCGGTCGGCTCGAAGCGAACCCCCAGCAGCACCTGCTCGGCGGCGGGGTCGTACCGTGGGCTGATCTGGAGCGGCACCCGCTGGCCGTTCCTGTCGACGACGATCGACACGGGCTGCGCCGCCTGGCAGCCGTCGGTCTGCTGACCGGCGCACTCGTGGGAGCCGATCAGCTCGCGGTAGCGGTCGGCGCGCGTTGTGCCGTTGACGTCGTCGAGCGCTTGCCCGTCTATTGAGATCACCTTGTCGCCGGCCCGGAGCTGGCCCTTCGCGGCTGAGTCGCTGGTCACCTCGGCGATCCTCAGACCCGGTCCGGTGATCTCGTTGAGGCTGAAGGCGAGAACGAACAGGATCAGGAAGGCGAGCACGACGTTCACCGCGGGACCGGCGGCGATCACAGCGACGCGCTTCCAGACGGGCTGGTTGTAGTAGGCCCGCTTCAGCACCTCCGGGGGCAGTTGCTCACGCTCTCCTGGGTCCTGTCCTGCAGACTCGACCCGCTCCAGGAGTCCCTCCGGGGTGTCCCGGCCGGCCTTTGCCTCTGGGTCCCCCTCCGGAGCCGCCCGCGGCTCGAGCTCCTCGGGGTTCATCCCGGTGATCTTCACGAAGCCGCCCAAGGGGATCATCCCGATCCCGTACTCGGTCTCCCCCCTCTTCACGCTGACCAGCTTCGGCGGGAAGAAGAGGAAGAAGCGCTCCACCCGCATGCCGGTCCGCTTCGCGACGATGAAGTGCCCGAACTCGTGCAGGATGATCAGCGCCGAGAAGCCGACGACGACGAGGACCCAGCTCACGCTACGGCCAGGCCCTCGATCAACCCGCGGGCGTGCTCGCGCGCCGCCGAATCGGCGGCAAACAGGTCCTCGAAATCGCGGACGGGTGCGCCCGGGATGGCCTCGAGGGTGCGGTCGATCACCTCGGGGATGCCTGTGAAGGGGATGCGGCCGCCCAGGAACGCCTCGACGGCAACCTCGTCGGCGGCGTTGAGCACGCAGGGGGCGGTCCCCCCCACCTCACCCGCCTCGCGCGCCAGGCGGAGGCAGGCGAAGGTGTCGTTATCCGGTTGCTCGAAGCTGAGCTCGCCGACGCTCGCCAGGTCCAGGGTCGGTACGTCGACGTCGGCGCGCTCCGGCCGGTGCAGGGCGTAGGAGATCGGCACCTTCATGTCGGGATAGCCGAGGTGGGCGAGCGAGGCGCCGTCGTTCAGGTGCACGAGGGAGTGGATGATCGACTGCGGGTGCACGACGACGTCGATTCGCTCGTAGGCGACGGCGAAGAGGTGGTGCGCCTCGATCATCTCGAAGCCCTTGTTCATCAGCGTCGCCGAGTCGATCGTGATCCGACCGCCCATCTCCCAGGTCGGATGGGCGAGCGCCTCGTCAGGGGTGATGCCGGAGAGGTCGGTGCGGCCGCGGAAGGGCCCGCCGGATGCCGTCAGGACCAGGCGCTCCACTGTGCCGGGCCGCTCGGCGCGGATCAGCTGGTAGAGCGCCGAATGTTCGGAGTCGACCGGGACGATCTGCGCGTCGGTCGCCTCGGCGAGCGCCATGACCAGCTCGCCGCCGATCACGAGACTCTCCTTGTTGGCGAGGGCGAGGTCGATGCCCTCCGTGAGGGCGACGATCGTCGGGCCGAGCCCGGCCGCGCCCACCACGGCGTTGAGGACCAGATCGGGCTTGGACCGGACGATCAGCTCGCGGACGCCCTCCTCGCCGGCGAGCACCTGACCGCCCCAGTCCGATGCGGCCCGCTCGGCGGCCTCGGGGTCAGCCAGCGCAACCGCGGGCACGCCGTGCTGGCCGGCCTGCTTCACGAGTGTCTCCCAGCTCGAGTCCGCCGAGAGCCCGGCGACCTGCAGGTTCTCGCTGGCCGAGATGACGTCGAGTGCCTGGGTTCCGATCGACCCAGTCGATCCGAGTACGAGGACGCGCTTCACAGGCGCCCCAGTGTAGGTCTCAGGCGAAACCGCCCGTAAACGGCGCGCTTCACCCCGAACGACGACGGGAGGCCCTCCAGGGCCTCCCGTCGCTTGATGCGGGGGCGCGCGACAGCGCGACCCGTTTAATGTCGGTCTCTTTCCGCGCTAGCGGACCTGGACGGCCGAGAGCTCGAAGCTCGGCACCTTGAGGTCGGCCTGGGTCTCGTTACAGGCCACCGAGATCGTGTGCTTGCCGCCCTGCGGCGTCGTCACGATGTTGATCCCGAAGCCGGTGTCGGTACCGGGCGTGTGGACCTTCGTGGTCGTGCCGTTGAGCGGGTTGTTGTCCACTTCGAGTCGGCACTCGCCCGTCGCCGGGCTGCCGCCGCCGTTGAACACGCCGTCGAAGACGACGAAGTACTTGCGCGGGAACGCGCCCGAGCCGTTCACGTCAACGGACGTGCAGTCCTTGTACTCCGACGCGCTGGTGGGATCGCACGGAGTCGTGCTCGTGTTCGCGTTCGTCGAGCTGACGCCGAGCACCTTCAGGCGCGCGTCCTTGCTGAGGCCCTTGTACTCGATCTTCTTCTTCGTGGCCGCGTACGCGCCTCCGCCCAGCGCCACGCAGAGGGCGATGAATCCGATCACAACACCGGCCGAGGGCCGACGCTTGAACACCTTTCTCATCCAGAACCACTCCCTTTCATGCCGTCGTGAGCGTTCGCGTTGACGAAACAGCATGAGGCGAAGAAGTTGCGCCATTGCGAGGATGCATGCATGCCCCCCAGGCGTGGCAGGCGCAAGAAGTCCGACCAGCCGGTCGACGAGACGATCCGCGACGTCGTCCGGCGGACCGACTCCAACCCGCAGCTCGTCAGGACGGCCAGGTTCCTGAGGGGACTGCTTCCCGGCGGCGAGCCGGAGACCTCCGAGATGCCCGAGCCGATGCAGCGACTCGTCCAGGAGGTCCAGCCGGAGGGTGAAAGCGCGCTGCGTGAGATCGGCAAGGGCGCACTGCAGGCGTGGCAGGCGCTCTCCGAGGCCCAGAGACGCCGCCGCGGCAGCGCGAACGTGGCGATCCTCTTCACCGACTTGGTGGGCTTCTCCGATTGGGCGCTTGGCGCCGGGGACGAGGCCGCCCTCGAGGTCCTGCGCCAGGTCGGGGACGCCGAGCAGAAGGCGATCTCCTCCAACAAGGGCGCGGTGGTGAAGCGCCTCGGTGACGGGGCGATGGCGGTCTTCAGCGAGGCTGGGCAGGCGGTCAGGGCGGCGCTCGACTCCCAGCGGGGGATCGCGAAGATCGGGGTCGAGGGCTACAAGCCCACGCAGCGCGCCGGCGTCCACCGAGGCACGCCGCGCAAGGTGAAGGGCGATTTCCTCGGCGTCGACGTGAACATCGCCGCCCGCGTCGGCGACGCGGCGAAGGGTGGCGAGGTGCTGGTCTCAGGCAGCGTCCGTGAAGAGCTAGACGCGCGCCACTTCAAGTTCGGGAGCGAGCGGCCCCTGGACGCGCCCGGAGCCCCTGCGGACCTCACCGTGAGCTCGGTGAAATCGAAGGGCCGACGGCGCTGACGGGTCGGCGCCCTCGCGCTATGCGCGAGTAATGCGCCAGGCGATGGCTCACGCGTCGACCCCGCGTACACGGAACCGCCGCCACCGCGCGCTCATGCCCTGCCCGTCGAGCGAACGACTGCGACCGTCTCGGATCGGCAGCTGAGTGTAGATCCCGAACGTGATGCGAGCGCGTTCGGGGATCAAGGTGCCCTGGACCTCGTACAGCTTGCGGCCGTCGACGTGCCAGGCGGCGGTTGAGCTGCCCCGGTCGAGGGTGATCTCGCACCCCCGAAACCGGGTGAAGTCGTCGTCGAAGTCCTCATACGGCGACTCGATTACTTGGACGAACCGCTCGCCTTCTCCGCCACCCCCCAAACGGAGCTGCTCGTGCATCGCGAATACGCGAGTCGAGGTGCCGGTGACCGAGAACACTCGCGTGCTCGCTTCCAGGTCGGCGACCTGAAAGGCGGCGATGCCCCGCCGGTAGTCCGTCGGTTCCCCGCCGGTGTTCTCGACCGCGAGGTCGGCCGCGAACGTCGCGGGCCGATCCGGCGGCAGCTCGAACTGGCGCGTCGACAAGGTGAGGCACTTGACGCTGTCGGCGGCCTGAAACTCGTCGTGCGCGATCGAAAAGCGCGGGATCGTCACCCTGACCTCGCCGTCGCCGACGGCCATCTCCGTGTTGGGGTCCAGTGCGACGTGCTCGTTCCCAGTGGGGAGCGGCAGGCGCGCCGTTTCCCAGCGCGCCGAGTCGAGGCTCGGCCCCTTGAGCTCGTCGTAGGTGACGAAGTCGTCCTCCATGGGGTTCCTCCTCGAGGTCCGAGCGGCGCCGTTCGCCGCTTCACCCTACGACGAACGGGAGCGGCACATTTCGACAGCGGGTGAGCGGGGTCGTCAGTAGACGAACGCGACCGAGAGGTAGTACCCCGCCACCACGGTGAAGAGCACCGCATCGAGCCGGTCTATCAGGCCGCCATGGGGGCCGAAGAGGCGGCCGGTGTCCTTGACGCCGAGATCGCGCTTCAGCATCGAGGCGAACAGGTCGCCGACCGGCGCGATCAGGGCGATGCACATGCCCATCAGCAGCGCGTCGATCCCCGGCAGCCAGTCCTGGTAAAGGCCGGCGAACCAGAAGCCGAGCGTCCCGCCGATGAAGCCGCCGATCAGCCCCTCGAGCGTCTTGTTGGGTGAGATCCGCGGGGTGATCTTGCGCGTGCCGAAGAGGCGTCCGGACGCGTAGGAGGCGGTGTCGCTGAGGAAGGTGGCGACGAGCACGTCGATCAGCAGCGCCGCGCCGTGCGTCGGCAGGTCGCGTAGCAGGACGGCGTGCGAGAAGCCGAGCCCCATCCAGGCGACCCCCAGCACGGTGAAGGCGATCGAGGTAGTGATCAGCTCGTGCGAGCGGCGCACTGCCGCAAACACGAAGGCCACGGGGAAGAGCGCGGCGAAGACGAGGAGGATCTGGAAGGAGTCGCCGAAGTGCGCGGCGAGCACCATCGCCGCGACCGCGGCATACCCGGGGAGCAGGATCGGCCGGATCGAGGCGGACATCCGGAAGAACTCGCGCAGGCCGAGGATGCCGAGCCCGACCATCGCCAGCGCGAAGACGTCCCCGCCGATGCCGACGATCGCCACGGCGAAGACGATCCAGGGGATCGCGACCACGACGCGAGAGGTGGTCTCGGACATCTCGGGGAGGAGCCGCTGCAGGCGCGAGCGGGCCGGCGGCGCGGGCTCGGGCGCGGGTCCCTCCTCGGGCTCGTCGAAATCGAGCAGGTCGTCGGGGTCAGGCAGGAAGCTCGGCTTCGGCTCCGGCTCCCGCGTGCTTTCGCGCTGCTCGCGCTCGCGCCCGAACCGGAACGACGGCGGATCGAGGTCCTCGATCATCAATCCCTCGCCCCGAAGCGCCGTTGGCGCTCCTCGTAGTCGCGCAGCGAGGCCTCGAAGGCCTCGCGGTCGAAGTCGGGCCAGAGCTCGTCGCGGAAGACGAACTCCGAGTAGGCGCACTGCCAGAGCAGGTAGTTGGAGATCCGCTGCTCGCCGCTCGTTCGGATCAGCAGGTCCGGATCGTGCATCTCCGGCGCGTAGAGGTGCTTGTGGAACTCCTCCTCCCCGCCCCCCTCGTATGCGGCGGCGGCGTCGAGGATCTCGGCTCGGCCGCCGTAGTTGAAGGCGACGAAGAGCGTGATCCGGTCATTTGCGGTCGTCTTTGCCTCCGCCCACTCCATGCGACCGGTGAGCTCCTCGCTGATGCCCTCGCGGCGGCCGATGAAGCGCATGCGCACACCCTCTTCGTCGAGCTCGGGCGTCTCCGTGTCGATGCGCTCGGCGAACATCGACATCAGCCCCTCGACCTCATCGCGCGGGCGAGTCCAGTTCTCGGTCGAGAACGAGTAGACGGTGAGCTCCTTGACGCCGAACTCGACCGCGTCGCGAAGGCGCTCCTTGACGCGATCGGCGCCCGCACGGTGGCCCTCGATCACCGGCAGGCCACGCTGTTGCGCCCAGCGGCCATTGCCGTCGGTGATGATCGCTACGTAGTCGGCCGACATCGGGCGGCGAGTACCGGGAGGGCCGCCTCAGACCTCCAGGATCTCTTCCTCCTTGCCCTTCAGGAGCGAGTCGATCTCGCCGATCGCGGCGTCGGTCTGCTTCTGCAGCTCGGTCTCCCCGTGGTGCTCCTCGTCCGAGCCGGCCTCCCCCTCCTTCTTGAGCTCGCGGAGGTCGTGCATCACGTCGCGGCGGATGTTGCGCACGGCGACGCGGCCCTGCTCGGCGACCCCGTGGACCACCTTGACGAGCTCCTTGCGCCGCTCCTCGGTGAGCTCGGGAATCTGGAGGCGGATCACGTTACCGTCGTTGGAGGGCGTCAGCCCGAGGTCGGACTCCATGACGGCCTTCTCGATGGCCGAGATCGAGGACTTGTCGTAGGGCGTCACCGTGAGCAGCCGGGCATCCGTCGCGGCCACCTGGGCGAGCTGCTTGATCGGGGTCTGCGCGCCGTAGTAGTCGACCTGGAGGCGGTCGAGGAGGTGCGGCGAGGCGCGGCCGGTGCGCACGGTCGAGAGCTCGTTGCGCGTCGACTCGACAGACTTCTGCATGCGCTCCTTGGCGTCCGCCAGGAACTCCTCGATCATCTCCATCGTCATGTGCGCACCCGTGGAGCCGGTTCGGTGGCGGGCTTTGACGACACCAAGGTGCCGACCCTCTCTCCGCTGACGATCCTATCTATGTTGCGCTCGTCGGCCATGTTGAAGACGTAGATCGGCAGGTCGTTGTCCATGCAGAGCGAGAGGGCGGTCGAGTCCATCACCCGGAGCCCTCGCTCGATCGCCTCGCGATGGCTGATCTCGGGAAGGAACTCCGCCTCCGGGTCGATCGAGGGATCTGCGCTGTAGACCCCCTCCACCCCGTTCTTCGCCATCAGGATCGCCTCGGCGTGGATCTCGAGTGCCCGGAGGGCGGCGGCGGTGTCGGTGGTGAAGAACGGATTGCCTGTCCCGGCAGCGAAGATCACGGCGCGGCCCTTCTCCAGGTGGCGGATCGCCCGGCGGCGGATGTAGGGCTCGGCAACCTCGGTGACCGCCATCGCCGAGAGCACGCGGGTGTCCACCTCGACCTTCTCGAGCGCGTCCTGGAGCGTGAGGGCGTTGAGCACCGTGGCGAGCATGCCCATGTAGTCGGCCGTCGCCCGGTCCATCCCCTCCGCCGCGCCCTCGAGGCCGCGGTAGATGTTGCCGGCGCCGACGACGATGGCGGCGTCGACACCTCGGTTCCTGACCTCGCGCACCTGGTTGGCGATCCGCTCGATCTGGGCGGGATCCGTCCCATAGGCGAGATCGCCCATCAGCGCCTCCCCGGAGATCTTGAGCAGGATCCGATTGAACTGGGCCGAGGCCAAGCGGCTTACTCCTGTCCCACCTCGAAGCGCGAGAAGCGGGCGATGCGGACGTTCTCGCCCGTGTTGGCCGTCAGCTCGGTGCGCAGGTCTTCGATCGTCTTGCCCTCGTAGCGCTCCTCGTTGAAGTGCTTCTGGTCGAGCAGGACGATCTCCGACGCCCACTTGCGGAGCTGCCCGTCGACGATTTTGGCGACTACGTCATCGGGCTTGCCGTCGGCACGCGCCTTCTCCTCCAGGATGCGGCGCTCGTTCGCGACGTCCTCCTCGGGGATGTCCTCGAAGGAGACGTGCTGGGGGTTCATGGCGGTCACGTGGATGGCGACCTGGCGCGCGAACTCCTTGAAGTCCTCGTTGCGGGCCACGAAATCGGTTTCCGACTGGACCTCGACGAGTGCGCCCTTGCGGCCGTCGGCGTGCACGTAGGAGGCGATGACACCCTCTCCGGTGCCCCGGCCGCTGCGCTTCTGGGCCGAGGCGGCGCCCTTCTTGCGCAGGATCTCGATCGCCTTCTGCTCGTCGCCCTCCGCCTCCTCGAGCGCGTTCTTGACGTCCATCATCGGCGCGCCGGTGCGCTCGCGGAGGGCCTTCACGTCGGCTGCGGATACGGCCATCAGGAGTCACCCCCGCTCTTCGCCGGCTCTGGCTGCTGCTCCTCGGTGGGTTGCGGCTGAGGGATCTCCTCGCCCGCCTCGCGGTTTGCCTCTGTCTGATCACCGCCAGCCTTGGCGGCGGCCTGCGCCTTGGCGTCCGCCTCGGCCTTGGCCTTGGCCTCCGCTTCGGCCTTGGCCTTCTCCTCGGCCTCCTGTCTCGCCTTCTCCTCGGCCTCGCGACGCTTGCGCTCCTGCTCCTCACGCCGCTTGCGCTCCTCCTCCTCGGCGCGGCGGCGGGCCTCCTCCTCGCGCCACTTGGCGGCGGCGCCCTCGATCGAGGAGCCCATCGCGCCGATCACGAGCTCGCAGGAGCGGATCGCGTCGTCGTTACCGGGGATCACGTAGCTGACCGGGCCCGGATCACAGTTCGTGTCGACCAGGCCGACGATCGGGATCTCGAGGCGCTCGGCCTCGCGCAGCGCGATCTCCTCGGTCTTCAGATCGATGATCACCACTGCATCCGGGATGCGCTGCATGTCGGCGACGCCGCCGAGGTTGTACTCGAGCTTGCGCAGCTCAGCCTCCATCGACATGCGCTCCTTCGTCGGCAGCAGGTCGAGGCGGCCGCCCTCCTTCAGCTCGCGCAGCTCATGCAGGCGCTGGATTCGCTTGCGGATCGTGTTGAAGTTGGTGAGCAGCCCGCCCAGCCAGCGCCGGTTCACGTACGGCATCTGGCACCGTTCGGCCCACTGCTCGACCGAGTCGCGCGCCTGCTTCTTGGTCCCGACGAACAGGATCACGCCTCCCTTCGCCGCGACCTCGGTGACGAAATCGGTCGCCTGCTTCAGCAGCTCCTCCGTCTGGAGGAGGTCGATGATGTGGATCCCTTCCCGCTCTCCGTAGATGAAGCGGCGCATGCGCGGGTTCCAGCGCCGCGTCTGGTGGCCGAAATGAACTCCAGCCTCCAGCAGCTCTCTGATGCCTACCTCGGCCATCTGTCCTTCCTATCGCTTGAGATGTTCGGTTGCCCCACTGCGGCTGCGGGAACCCAGGCGGGCCTGGGCAGCATCCCGTGCCTTGCAGTGGGGGTTGGGTGCAAAGTCCGCGGGATTGTAGGCGCTGAGCGGAAAATCGCCGACGATGCGGCTACCTGCGCCGCGCGCGGATGTGCCTGAGACGCTCCGCGCCGACCCCGCCGACGAACCCGACCAGGGTCAGGAGCAGCTGGATCGGCAGCTCGTCGGGTGTCAGATGGCCTATCAGCACACTGAAGACGCTATCAGCGGGGGCTTGGCGACCCTGCTCGCCCTGATCCCGCCCCTCTTCCTCAGCCGGGTTTTCGTGCCCGCTCGAGCGCCTCGTGGAGGTCCTCCGGCAGCTCCGAGTTGAAAGTCAGCCGCTCTTCGGTGCCGGGGTGCGTGAACACCAGCCGCGACGCGTGCAGAAACTGGCGCTCGAGGCCGTGGCGGCCGCGTGTGCCGTACTCGGGGTCCCCGGCGACGGGGTGGTCGATCGCCGCGAAGTGGACCCGGATCTGGTGCGTGCGCCCGGTCTCGAGGCGGGCGTGTATGAGCGTGTCGGCCGGCAGATTCTCCATGACTTCGAAATGGGTGCGCGCCTCCCTGGATCCTGTCCCCTTCACTGCCCGCATGGTGCGCTGACGTCGATGCCGCCCGAGCGGGGCGTCGATCGTGCCCGTGCGGCTGCCGAGGCGACCCTCGACGAGTGCCGTGTATTCGCGCACCACCTCGCGGCCCTTCACCGCCGCCGAGAGGGCCCTGTGGGTCCCCTCGTTCCGCGCGACCAGCATCAGCCCGGAGGTGTCCTTGTCGAGACGGTGGACGATGCCGGGCCGGCTGTCCTCCCCGCCGCCGGCGATCCCCGCCAGTAGGTCGACCAGGGTCTCGCCGCTGTGCGAGGGCGCCGAGTGGACGACCAGGCCGGCGGGCTTCTCGATCACCGCGAGGTCGTCGTCGAGGTGAACGATCAGTCGCTCGGCCTCGGGCCTCACGGGCCAGGCTCCGATGACCTGGATCCCTGCCCCGTGGAGCGCCCCCGCGTCCCCGAGCGCTCCACGTCGAAGAGCAGCAGGAGCACGCCGGCCGTGATCGCCGCGTCCGCAAGGTTGAAGGTCGGCCAGAGCGGCAGGTCGATGAAGTCGATCACGGCGCCGTCGCGGACCCGGTCGGCGAGGTTCCCGAGCGCCCCGCCGAGCAGCAGAGCGGCGGGCAGCCAGACGAGCCGGTCCCCATGGTCCCGAATGGCGAGAAAGACCAGCAGCCCGACGAGGAGGACGATCGTCACGCCGATCAGGGCGGCCGAGATGTCGCCGCCGAGGCCGAAAGCGACGCCCTTGTTGCGCACGTTCCCGATGGCGAGGAAGGGCAGGATCTCGACCCGATCGCCTCGGTCGACCAGTGAGGTCGCGAGCGCCTTCGTGCCCTGATCGAGAGCGACAACCAAGCCGCAGGCGGCCAGCCCGGGAACGAGGAATGCGAGGACGCTCCGACTCAACCGGCGATCAGCGCCACGACCACGCTGCGCACGATGATCAGGACGATGATCGCCAGGATCGGGCTGATGTCGATGGCGAATCCGCCGCCGCCCAGCGGCGGGATCACGCGCCGGAAGATGTTCAGATAAGGGTCCACCACCTGGTGGATGAAGTCGACGGCTGCGCGCAGCCACGGGTAGTACGGCATCCGGGGAACCCAGGAGAGCAGGATCCGGATGAAGATCAGGATGAAGTAGACGAGGAAGACCGCGCTGACGTAGTCGGCGACGTCGTCGCGGGTGACCGCCAGCAGGAAGCTCAACGGACCTTCTCCAGTGAGGCATCGACCGCCGCCTGCAGGATCTCCCGGATCCCCCGCTCCTCGAGGGCGTTCAGGCCCGCCTCGGTCATCCCCCCGGGCGAGGCGACCGCACGCTTCAGCACCCCGGGCTCATGCAGCTCGAGCAGTCCACCGGTTGCGCTCATCGCCTTCGAGACCATGCGCATCGTCTGATCCTCCGTCAGCCCCTCCTTGACCCCGGCCTCCACCAGGACCTCCGCCATCAGCGCGAGATAGCCGGGGGAGCAGCCCATGATCGCCGTCGCCGCGTCGATCAGGCTCTCGTCGAGCTCGATCACCTCGCCGACCAGCCCGAGCAGCTGCGTGATCTGGCGCCGCCGGGCATCGTCCGCCTCCTCGGGAAAGACCACGCAAAGCACGCCCTGACGCAGCTGGGCGCCCAGGTTGGGCATCACACGAATCAGGTCGATGCCGGGAAGGGCCTCGTGGAGGGCCTTGAGCGATGTGCCGGCCAGGATCGAGAGGACCGGCGTGCCCGCCTGGACCAGGTCCGGCGCCACCTCGTCGAGGACGTTTGGCTTGACGGCGAGGACGACGAGGTCCGAGCCGTCGGCTAGTGCGAGGTTCCCCTCGACGGCTTCACCCTCCACCTCCTCGGCCAGCCTCCTGGCCTTGTCGGGATCGGCGTCGGCAAACGCCATCGACTCCGGCGCGCCCGGCTCATCGTGTGCCGCGGCCCAGCCGCGCGCCAGGCCGCCGGCCATGTTGCCTGCTCCCACGAAGCCGAGCTTCATGGGCGGGACTTTATTCGGAGGTCGCTGCGCCCTAAGACTGGTTGAAGAAGCCGCCCTCGAGCAGGCGGGCCTTCTCCTCCGCCGAGACCTCGACGTTCTCGGGCGTGAGCAGGAAGATCCCCTGTGAGATTCGCTGCATGCCGCCGCCGAGCGCGTAAGTCATCCCGGACGAGAAGTCGATCAGCCGCTTCGAGAGCTCTCGATCCGTCGACTGGAGATTGATGATCACCGGCTTGGAGCGCTTGAACTCGTCGGCGACCTGCTGGGCGTCGTTGAAGCTCCGCGGCGTGACCACGTGCATCGAAGCGACCCCGCCGCCGTTGCCGGCCGGCGCTGCCCGCCTGCGTCCGCGGCGCGGTCGAGGCTCCTCCATCGTGTCATCGACCTCTCGGACACGCGACCGCCGGGGCGGCGGCTCCTCGTCGCCGAAGATGTCGTCGATGTCGTCCTCTCGCCCACGTCGGCGCGAGGACATCGAGCTGACCGGCTCACGGGGCGCTACGGCCGTGTCGTCGATGGCCCTCTGGGAGCCGGTGTCGCCCTCCTCGTAGTACTCACCCTCCTCGACGTAGTCGCCTTCGACGAGGCCGAAGTACTCGAGCGCGCGTCTCCATGTATCTCGAATCGCCATTCTCGGCTCAGATTCGGCTTGACGCAGGTTATTCCTGCCGACTGATGTATCCCGATTATGAACCCTGCGGGGGCGTTCGGCACAGGTTCATGTCCAAAGGACCGATCCGAGGCGGATGATCGTCGCTCCCTCCTCCACCGCCACCCGCCAGTCCTGGCTCGTGCCCATCGAGAGCCGCTCGAGGCCGCGCTCTCCGGCGAGCTCGGCCAGTCGCGCGAAATGGGGCCGTGAGGCCTCCGGATCCTCGGTGAAGGGTGGCATCGTCATCAACCCCGAGACCGTGACGGGACAGCGCTCGATGAACGCGTCGAGCTCGGAGGGGTCTACTCCCCCCTTTCCCTGCTCACCCGAGAGGTTCACCTCGACCAGAACCTCGGTGTGCTCCCCGGCGTGCTTTCCGAGCTGATCGAGTGAGGAGTCAGAGGCCACCGAGTGGATCAGGCGGACCAACGGCAGGATCCGCTTCACCTTGCGGCTCTGCAGGTTGCCGATGAAGTCCCAGGTGAAGCTCTCACGCCAGCGGTCCTGCTTCGCCTCGAGGTCCTGGAGGCGGTTCTCCCCGACCAGCTCGATGCCGGCCTCGGCGAGGGTGCCCATGTCCTCAGCGCTCACGTACTTGGTCGCGGCGAGGATCTCGACCTCGGGG
>DATFOK010000113.1:0-37465 GCA_035265665.1 Solirubrobacterales bacterium
CGCCCCTCCAACCCCTGGCACGACCACTACCTGCGGGTGAGCGGGCTCCACGGCAAGAACCCGGCGAAGTCCTCGGTCGCGCGGAAACTCTTGATCGCCACCTGGCACATGCTGAGCCGCGATGAGCCCTTCAAGCCTCCCGCCCCAACGGCGGCGAGAACACTGCCCCGGCGAGCTCCTGCTGTTTTCTGACCGCCTGACGGTCCTGCATGGAATTGAGCGGCCGAGGCAGCTCCCAGGAACGATCTGCGCCCCGAGCGCCGAAAGAGAAATGAGCACACCTCATCAACCAGCTGGGAGCACAGCAACGAGGAAACCAGCGGCGGCGGGACGGTCACCCCCTTGACAAGTGGGTCGTCTTCAAAGAGAAAGCGGCACTCCGCCGCGAGATACTGGACGGGCGATGTCGCAGGAGAACGTCGAGCTCGTCAAGCGCGGATATGAGGCCTGGAACCGAAACGACCTAGAGGGTGTACTGCAGGACCTTGATCCCGAGCTCGAGTGGCTTCCTCGCCTCGGGGCGGCTGGCGTCCGCGCGACGCTCTATCGGGGCCACGAAGGAGTGCTTGCGTACAAGCGTGAGGTTGAGGAGGCGCTCGGTGCGATCCATGTCGATGTGCTCTCGATTAAGGACCTCGGCGAGCACGTTCTCGCTCATATCCGCGCCACCGGCCAGGGTTCGGCAAGCGGGGCTCAGGTCGAAGCCGACGGTTTTCATCTCTGGACCTTTCACGCCGGAAGGGCTATCCGCTTTGCCACCTACTCGCGACGCGCCGAAGCCCTCGAATCCGCCGGTCTGCCGGAGTAGGCGATGTCGCAGGAAAACGTCGAGCTGGCACGGGAAGCGATTGAGGGTCTCAACCGAGGCGACGTCGATGCCTGGCTAGCTTTCCTCAGCCCTGATGTCGTATGGGAGACCCTGGGAGGTGTCCCTGGGGTTGGAGAGGTGCACCGCGGGCGAGCTGAGGTGCGAGAGTGGATCGAGCAACTCTGGGAAGTCGCCGAGAGCGTCGTCCACACCGAGATCGAGCAGATAACGGACTTGGGGGAGGACCGAGTCTTCCTCGCGGCCGTGTTCACTGCACGCGGTAGGGGAAGCGGCGTCCCGTTTGAGCTCCACACCTGGTCGGTGATCTGGTATCGGGAGGGCCTAGTCACAAGGCGTCAGGTCTTCTGGACCAGGGATGAAGCCCTCGAAGCCGCCGGGCTGCAGGAGTAGCGGCTCGCCGCCGCTTTGGACGAGAAGCGGCGCCTATGCATGGAAGCAGTTGGCCGGAACGTCCCAGGAAGCAGGCGCTCCTGACAGAGTGCCGCCCGTGACCCCGGTCGAGCACGTAGCGTCCACCGACGGCACGCCGATCGCGTATCGGCTCTCGGGTGGTGGCGACCCCGTTCTGCTCGTGCACGGCAGCGCGACGTCGGGCGCAGACTGGCTGTTCGTGCTCCCACTCCTGCGAGAGCGGTTCACGGTCGTGACGATGGACAGGCGCGGCAGGGGCGACAGCGGCGACGGACCCGACTACGCGATGGAGCGAGAGGCCCAGGACGTGCTCGCAGTGCTCGATGCGGTCGACGGGGAACTGCTCGTCGGGCATTCCTACGGAGCGCTGTGCTCAATCCTCGCGACGGAGCGGACCGACCGTCTCCGCCGGCTGGTCCTCTATGAGCCGCCTATCGCAGTAAGAGGAGGGGATTGGCTCAAGCGCTTGGACGAGCTCGTCGCCAGAGGTGATCTCGACGCTGCCCTCGAGGGCTTCCTTCGGAGCGCAGGCGCGCCCGGCGAGCAGTTCGATGCGATTCGCTCCTCGCCGGCGTGGTCTGCCCTGCTCAATGCAATGCCCGCACTACCCCGGGAGTTGCACGCCTGCTCTGGATGGCGACACCCACGAGGACCGATCGACGTTCCCGCGCTGTTCTTGCGGGGTGCGGACACCAAGAGCCCGATCTATCTCGAAGGGCTGGCCGACCTGCAGGCCCGGTTTCCCAACCGCCACGGCGAGCTGATCCCAGGCCAGCACCACTTCGCGCACGTCTTCGCCCCCGAACCCTTCGCGGGTCTCGTTGCCGACTTCTGCTCTGATCGGCATGCGTGAGGGTCCCGTTTCGCTGCTCTCCATCCGGGGGAGGAGGGAGTGGTTCATAGCCCCTGAGTGCTCCCTTCGCGTGCAGGGAGCACTGCGGCGGGCCGCGCTTGGTCAACGCGTTGCGCCCGCTCCCGACGATGAGCGGTAGTCCCCACCGTCTCGTCGAGAGAGTTTTTGGCGCCCAGGACCGTTGGCTGGGGTGGTAGCAACACAAGTTCTCGCAGGGCCCTCGCTACCAGGTCGCTACCGAGTCGCCGTCAGTGGCCGCAAATCGACTCATTCCGATCGAGCAAGCTTGCGTCCCGCGTAACTCCGAAAGTCCTGCAAGGCCGCCTAACTGTCGCGAGTTGTCGCGAGGTGTCGCGGTGGTGAAACCAATCGGGGCGCCCGGATTTGAACCGGGGACCTCACCGACCCGAACGGTGCGCGCTACCAGGCTGCGCCACGCCCCGAGAGGGGAGAAGGATAGGCGTCAACAAGGGATTCTTGTCAGGCGAGCTGGATCAGGCCCACCCCCGCGAGCAGCAGCACGACGCCGGCGAGACGGACCGCTGAGATGGGACGGCGAGGTAGCCGAAGCAGACCGTTACGGTCAACGAGCAACGATGCGAGCTGCTGGCCGGCGACCGTCAGGGCGATCGTCGGCGCGACGCCGATCTCGGGGATCAGCAGGAAGACCGACATCACATAGGTCGCCCCGACCATGCCGCCGAGCCAACCCCACCACGGGAGGCTCTCCACGCCGTGCATCCGCGGCCGGGGTGCCCGCGCCACAGTCAGCGCGATGATCAGGGCGCTCGCCATCGCGACCGTCGCCACCACGAACGAGAAGGTGCCGACGGCGAGTGGCTCGTCGAGGTCCGCCCGCAGCTGCGCATTGATTGTGCCCTGCATCGGGAGGACGGCGCCGGCCGAGCACTATCCAGCCGAGCCGGTCGCGGACCGCGCTCTCGAGAGCCTCGGCGCCCGCCTGCGCCCTCACGATCATGAAGGCTGCGGTGATCACGGCGATGGTCCCGGCAATCGCCGCGGCGTCGATCGGCTGCCGCTCGACGCCCAGCCAGCCGAACCCGTCAAGGATGACGGAGGCGAGCATCTGACCGGCGATGAAGAGCCCCACCGAGACGACGGCGCCGAGGCGGGGGAAGAGCAGGATGCCGGCCGTGATGTAGACGGCTGAGCCGATCCCGCCGATCAGGTGCCATGCCCGGGCTTCGCCGAGTACGTCGAACGCTCCCAGCGCGCCCACGGGAACGGCCACGACGAGTAGAACGGCCGCGCCGATCCCGAGCTGAAGGGTGGAGGCACCGAACGGGCTGCCGACCGCGGCGCTGAGCTGGACGTTGGCCGCTGCCTGCACGGCGAGCAGGCTGCCGACAAAGATGAGAAACGGGATGGCGAAGGTCTCCATGGCATTGCTCCTAATTGAGAGTGAAGTATCAGTTGCATTCATCCTAGCTAACAGAGAGTGGCGTCTCAGTTATCTGGGAGAATCGCCTTTATGGCGACCAAGCCAGCGAGGCCCGTATCCCTGCCCGTTGCCGGCGAGCGAGTCGAGAGGGCCGACGCGGCTCGGAACCGTGAGCGCATCCTCCAGGCCGCGCGTAAGCTGATCGCGCGCCGGGGGGTCCGCGCGATCAGCTTGGACGACGTCGTGGCGGAGGCCGGGGTCGGCCGAGCCACTCTTTTCAGGCGCTTCCCGGACAGAGCCGCCCTCCTGCTGGCGCTGCTCGATGAGCACGAGCGCGAGCTCCAGGACGCGATTCTCGAAGGTGAGCCCCCGCTCGGCCCCGGCGCACCGGCGGCGCGGCGTTTGCTGGCGTTCGGGGAGGCGCTCCTCGACCTGACGCTCGACCATCTCGAGCTCCTGCTCGGCTCCGAGACGACCGCACCGCTGGCCCGGACGCGAACCGGTGCCTACGCCGTCTGGCATCTCCACCTCGCAGCGCTGCTCCCTGAGCTGCGTCCGGACGCGGATCCCAACGTGCTCGCGGACGTGATCCTCGCGCTCTACGACGCCGAGCTGCAGCAGTTCCTCGCCGAGGAGCGCGATCCGAGAGCGGTCAGAGAGCTCCTGCTTGACTCGGTGAGACGCCTCGCCGGGATTCGCCGCCCCAGCGCAGCTGAGGGGCGCCGCCCCGGTGGATAGCGTTGGCGTGTGGCAGAGGAGGGTCGCCAGCCCGACCGCTTCCGCGTACTGTCGATCGACGGCGGTGGCATTCGCGGCCTGATCGCGGCGCGGGTGATCGCCCGCCTGGAGGAGCTGATCAGCGCGGAGGCCGGTGAGGAGCGTCGCCTGGCGGACTGCTTTCACATGTTCGCCGGGACCTCGACGGGCGGCCTGCTCGCGCTCGGCCTGACGGTTCCGGACCCGGCCAACCCCTCCAGACCGCGGCTGAGCGGGGCTGACCTGGTCGAGCTCTATGAGACCGAGGGCCCGCGGATCTTCGGAGACACGCTGCACAAGCTGCTCAGCCTTGGGGGCTGGATCGCGCCGAAGCACCCAGAGAAGCGGCTCGCCGACGTGCTGCGAGAGCGGTTCGGCGATGCCCGGCTGCGCGACGCACTGCGTGAGCTGATCGTGACCTCCTACGACATGACCGAGCCCGGACCGCACTTCTTCAAGCGCTGGCGCGCTCGGGAGTCCGCGGACCGAGACGTCGACATGGTGGCCGTCGGCCTATCCACTTCCGCGGCGCCCACCTACTTCCCCTCGCACGGCCTCGGCGGGCGGGCCCTCGTGGACGGCGGCCTGTTCGCCGCGAACCCGGCGGTCGCGGCGGTGGTCGAGGCCCTCAAGCGGCGCGATGATGAGCCGCGCGACCTGAGCACCGGCGATCTGATGCTCGTCTCCCTGGGGACGGGGCAGCACGAGACGGGGCACTCCCAGTCCCAGGTGCGCCGCTGGGGCCGGATCGGCTGGATCCTGCCGCGGCGCCAGGATCCCGCCCTGATCGCCGCGTTCCTCGACGGCCAGTCCGATGCGGCGGACCACTGGGCCGAGATCCTGCTCAACCACGAGCCGGGCCGGGCGGCGCTCGATCTGCCGGCCCGTGGCGTCGGTCCCCGCTACTTCCGCTTCCAGACGAAGCTCTCGGTGAGCACGCCGCTGGACGACGCCCGCCCGCGAGCACTCCAGCAGCTCAACGACGCAGCCGACCAGCTGCTGGCCGAGCAGGACAAACGCCTGCGCGAGGTGGCGCGGCGGCTGGCGCACGGCTCGCCGTTGCCCGACTAGCTCTTCTCGGGCTCGGGCCGCGCCTCGGGTTTCGGCCGCTGCTCCGGCTCATGCGAGTCGCGGGGGCGCAGGAACCGGATGCCGATCAGGCCGAGCAGGATCGCGGCCCCCCCGATCCAGAGGATCGGGTCCCCGATCGAGAAACCCTCGAGCTGGCTGCCCAGGTAGGTGAAGTACGCCGTGAGCGGGGCGTATCCCACCGCCGTGGTCCAGGTGAACCGCATGAGCGGGACCCGGGCGGCCCCGCAGACGTATCCGAGCAGGCTGAAAGGCATGATCGGAATCAGGCGCGCAGCGAGCAGGAAGAGCACGCCGCCGCGGTCGATCAGCCCCTCGACCCTCGTGAACCGCTCCTCGCCGGCGATTCGATAGAGCAGCGGGCGCGCGGCATGGCGCCCTACCGCGTAGGCGCCGAGTCCGGACAGGACCCACGACGCCATCACGATCGGGAACCCGATCCCGAACCCGAAGACGTAGCCGGCTGCGGCGTCCAGGATCTCCGCCGGGTACCAGACGATGACGTGCACCATCGCCAGCCAGAGCACCAGCAGCGCGCCGCCGACGTCTCCACCGAGGTCCTCGCGGAGGGAGCCCGTGCCGCCGCCGATCGCGTCGCTGACCGCGTCCCGCAGAGGGGGGACGGCGAGCGCCACGGCGGCGGCCAGGAGGATCCCCCCGAGCGTGATGGCGACGCCGGTCCAGGTTCCTCCGCCGGGCGGGCCGCCGTGCACGATCGTTAGATTAGAAGCACGAGCAGTTTCCTCACTACGAAGGAGGTCAGATGGCTTTCGAGGTCCCAGACCTTCCCTACGACTACAACGCGCTCGAGCCCCACATCGATGAGCAGACGATGCGGGTCCATCACGACAAGCACCACCAGGCTTACGTCGACAAGGCGAACGCCGCCCTCGATGGCACCGAGTGGGCGGACAAGGACGTCAACGAGGTTCTGCAGAACCTCGACAAACTCGGCGATAAGGAGACCGCGGTCCGCAACAACGGCGGCGGGCACTCGAACCACACCTTCTTCTGGGAGATCATGAGCCCGGATGGCGGGGGAGAGCCCGAAGGTGACCTCGCCGACGCCATCGACGACGCGTTCGGCTCCTTCTCCGATTTCCAGGAAGAGTTCAAGAACGCCGGCGTCAACCAGTTCGGCTCAGGGTGGTCCTGGCTGATCCACGACGGATCGGGCCTCGCGGTCGTCTCGACCCCGAACCAGAACACACCGATCTCCGACGGGAACACGCCGATCCTCGGCGTCGACGTCTGGGAGCACGCGTACTACCTGAAGTACCAGAACAAGCGCCCGGACTACATCGACGCTTGGTGGAACGTCGTCAACTGGGCGAAGGCTGCGGAGCACTTCGCTTCCGCGAGCTAGGGCCCAATCGACCGCAGCGCTGGCCGCGATAACCTCTCCCCGGAGGAGGTCGAAATGAGCGCTCTAACCGGCCCGGTCGCGACGACGACAAGCCACCTCGATCAACAGGGGATGGGTTACGAGGTCGTCGAGCATGACCTCGCGTTCACCGCCGCGGCGGAAGCGCGCGCCGCAGGCCAGGAGCCCGCCAACGCAGTGAAGAGCGTCTTGCTGCGGGACCTCGAGGGCTACGAGCTCGTCGTCATCCAGGCCTCGGACCGACTGGACCTGCACAAGGTCCGGGAGCAGCTCGGCGAGAGCCGCTCAGAGCTGCGCCTGGCCAGCGAGGAGGAAATGGACGCGGACTTCCCGCAGTTCGAGCTGGGCGCGCTGCCTCCACTCGGCGAGATGTTGCCCGCCCCGGAGATCGTGGATCGCCGGGTGCTCGACCACGATCGAGTGCTCTGTAACGCGGGCGATCACACTCATTCGCTGCTGCTGGACCCCAGGGAGATCGTGCGGGCATCGAACGCTGACGTCGCGGACGTCCGCGCGGACTGAGAGCCAGTCTTGGCGGGCACGTGCGCCATTGCATGTTCCGCCACGGCGGTGATCGTCAGGCTTGGATTGACGCCCGGATTGGCCGGGATCGCCGCGCCGTCGCAGACCATCAGGTTCTCGTAGCCGAAGACCCGGTTGCGCGGGTCGATCACGCCGTGCTCGGCGTCTGAGCCGATCGCGGCGCCGCCCAGGATGTGCGCCGTGGTCGGGATGTTGAAGATCGCCTCGTTGATGCCGCTCTGCGGGACCCCGCCGGTGCGCTCGGCCATCCAACGTGTCACCGCATCGGCAGCGGGGATGAACGTGGGGTTGGGCTTCTCGGGATCCTGCTCGGTCTGCAGCCGGACGCCGCGTCCCAGCAGGCGCCGCTTCGGCCGCAGCCGGATCGCGTTGTCGAGGGTCTGCATCACCAGCAGGATCACGGTCCGCCGCGACCAGCTGAACGGCGAGAGCAGGCGCAGGAACCGGAGCGGATGGCGGAGGAGCTGGCCGAGCCAGAGGAGCGGCCGAGTCAGCTTCGTGCCATGCCCGGTGAGCAGCGTGAACAGATAGCTCATCGAGTCCGCCCGGCGCCCGTAGGTGACGACCTCGATGTGAGTGTCGGGATCGGGATAGATGCTCGAGCTGATCGCGACGGACTTGGCGAAGTCCCGCTCGTCGCTGGCCGCCGTGACCGCGTTGATCGACTCGCTGTTCGTCCGCACCAGCTCGCCGAGCCGGGGCGAGATTCGCGGGAGCGACCCGCGGTGCCGGCAGTTCGCGAGCAGCTTGTTGGTGCCCAGCGCGCCGGCGGCGAAGACCACCCCGCGGGCGGTCAGAGTCGAGCGACGTTTGCGCAGCCACGAGCCCGAGCGCTCGCTGGTTACCTCGTACCCGTCGGAGCCCTCCCCGACGCCACCGGAGATCGGGCTGACGTCGGTCACCTCCCGCTCGGGAAGGATCTCTACGCCGAGCTTCTCCGCGAACCAGAGGTAGTTCTTCACCAGGGTGTTCTTGGCGTTGTAGCGGCAGCCGACCATGCAGCTGCCGCAGCCGATGCAACCCGAGCGTGGGGGGCCCTCGCCACCGAAGTACGGGTCGGGGACCTCCTTGCCCGGCTCGCCGAAGAATGCGCCGACGCGGGTGTGCTGGTAGGTGTCGCCGACCCCGATCTCCTCGCCGTACTCCTTCAGGAGAAGGTCAGCGGGGCCCTCCAAGGGATAGTCGGTCACGCCGAGCATGTGCTCGGCCATCTCGTAGTACGGCTCGAGCGCGGATTCCCATTCCCCGAGGTCGTCCCACTGCGGGTCGCGGAAGAAGGCGGGCCGCGCTCGGTAGAGGGTGTTGGCGTAGCCGAGGCTGCCGCCCCCGACGCCGGACCCGGAGACGATGAAGACGTCCTTGAAGACGGTCATCCGGAAGATGCCCCGGAGTCCGAGCTTGGGCATCCAGTAGTAGCGCCGGAGGTTCCAGGTCGATTCAGCGAAGTCCTCGTCGCGGTAGCGGCGGCCGCACTCCAGGACCGCCACGCGATAGCCCTTCTCGGCGAGCCGCAGGGCGGAGACCGAGCCGCCGAAACCTGAGCCGATCACGATCCAGTCGTAGTCGAGGCGCACGGCCCCCAGCCTAGCCACCGGGCCTGCGCGAGGGATCCTTAACTTCAACTCAACGGGGGGCGTGGCGCAAACGGCTTTCCCATGCGGAAGTCGGCGCCTCGGAGGCGACGGTTCCCCTTTGCGCCCCAAAAGTGGGGATGGAAGAATCGCAGGGCGTGTCCGTGCCTGGGTGGGGTACCCCGGCACGGCGGCTTTGCGGGCTACGGGTAGGTAGAGGAACCAGTGCCAACATCAACGGTCGTCGGTCGGGTCGCCGCGGTCCTTGCGCTCGTCGGCGCCGTCATCGTGGTCCTGCTGCTGGTGGTGGGAGGCGGCTCTTCGTACACCGTTACTGCCCAGTTCGCGAACGCCTCCCAGCTGGTCACGGGCAACAACGTGAACGTGGCCGGCGTTCCGGTCGGCTCGATCAAGGAGATCTCCCTGGCGGACGACGGCCAGGCCCTGGTCGAGATGGAGATCTCGGACTCCGCCTACCAGCCGCTGCCCGAGGGCACGCACGCGACGATCCGCTCGCAGTCCCTCTCGGGCATCGCGAACCGGTACATCGACCTCGACCTGCCCGCCCAGCCGGATGGGAAGACGATCTCCTCCGGCGGCACGATCACCCAGGCCAACACCACCTCCGAGGTCGACCTCGACCAGCTCTTCAACACCCTCAACAAACCCACGGTCGACTCGCTGAAGCAGGTGATCCAGGGCTTCGCCCGCGCCTACGACGGGGTGGGGCCGAAGGCCAACCGCGGCTTCCACTACCTCAACCCGTTCCTCTCCACCTCGCGGCGGGTCTTCGCCGAGCTCGACTCCGACCAGGCGAACCTCGAGGGCCTGGTCGTCGACGCCGCGGGGCTGACCTCGACGCTCAATCAGAAGAGTCCCGAGATCTCACAGCTGGTCGCCAATCTGAACGGCATGCTGGGCACGATCGGCGAGCAGCAGGCCGCGCTCGCCTCGGCGGTCGGCCAGCTGCCCGACTTCATGCGGCAGTTCAACACCACGGCGGTCAACCTGCGCGCCGCCCTCGACGACGTCCAGCCGCTCGTCAATACGACCCGCCCGGTCGCCCGCAAGCTGCAGCCCTTCGCGAAGCGGCTGCGCGGGTTCGCCCGTGACGCGGTGCCCACGATCAGGGGCCTGAACGGGATCATCGGCGCCCCCGGCCAGGCCAACGACCTGATCGAGCTCACCCGCCTGCAGGACCCGCTCGCCGAGATCGGCGTCGGGCCGGTGAACCGAAACGGCGCCTCTCGCCCGGGCACCCTGCCCGCGTCGGCGGACTCCCTCGAGAACTCGCGTGACCAGGTCTCCATGCTGCGGGCCTACGCGCCCGAGCTCACCGGCTGGTTCGACGACTTCGGCCACTCCGGCTTCCCGGACACCTTCGGCGGAATCGGCCGGATCTCGACGACGCTCAACGCCTTCAGCGCGGGTGTCCCCGCGCTCCCGCTCCAGCCCTGCCAGGACCCGCTCGGCATCCTCACGGCGGTCTGCCAGGTGGTGAACCCCAACCTGGTGGCGGAGGCGCTCAGCCTGAAGAACCTCCGGCGCTGCCCGGGCGCCAACGAGCGCGGTCGCACGGAGGGCCAGCTCACCCAGGACGGCGACGTCGAGTGCGACCCGTCCCAGACCCCGATCGGCCCATGAGACGGATCGCCCTCGCACTCGCGCTGCTCGCCGGGCTCGCCGGAACGGCGGTGACCGTCGCCGGGGCGTCCGACAGCCGGACCTACGAGGTCGAGCTGTTCAACGCCTTTGGACTGGTCAAGGGCTCGGAGCTTCGCGTCGCCGGGGCCAAGGCCGGCACGATCACCGACCTCGACATCACCCCCCAGAAGACCGCCCTCGTCACAGTCGAGGAGGAGGGGAACTTCCCGGAGTTCAAGGCCGACGCGAGCTGTTCGTCCGAGCCGCAGTCGCTGATCGCGGAGTACTTCTTGAACTGCCAGCCCGGCAACTCGGCCGACCCGCTCACCGGCCCGATCCCCGCTGCCCGCAACAAGACCACCGTCCAGCCCGATCTGGCCCAGAACACCCTGCGCGAGCCGTTCAGGGAGCGCCTCACGCTGCTGATCAACGAGTTCGGCACCGCGCTCGACGGCAACGCGGAGAACCTGAACGCGGCGATTCGCGCCGGCGCCCCTGCCCTGCAGCAGCTCAAGCAGGTGCTGAACATCCTCGGCCGGCAGAACACCACCATCGCCGAGCTGAACGCGAACGCCGACGCGATCTTCGCCCAGCTCGCGGATCGCCGCGAGGACGTCGTCCACTTCATCGACAACGCCGGCCGCACGGCTGCGATCTCGGCCGAGCGGTCGAACGACCTGGCGCGGAACTTCGACCTGCTCGACGACTTCCTCTTTGAGCTGAAGCCGACCATGTTCGAGCTCGGCAAGCTCGCCGAGAACCAGACCCCCCTGCTCGTCGATCTGCATGCGGCCGCCCCCGGTCTCAACAAGCTGGCGAAGAACCTGCCGCCCTTCAACAACGGCGCCCAGCAGTCGCTCACCGCCCTGGGCGGCGCGGCCCGGGTCGGCAAGGTCGCGCTGGCGAACGGCCAGGACGAGATCGCCGCCCTCGACCAGTCGAGCACCAAGGCGGCCCCCGCCGCGAACGAGGTGGCGAAGTTCCTGGAGTCGATCGACGACCCCAAGAACGCGGTCGAGGAGGACTCCTGCGCCCGCTTCGACCTCCGCGAGCAGCCGGGGGAGGCGGACCGGCGCGTCCAGGCGCTCAACCAGAAGATGGGGGTCACGCTGCACGGCGACCAGACGGCGCAGTGCAAGTGGGCCGAAGGCCAGCAGCCCGGCCCGGACCCGAACGGCGGCAACCCCGGCTACAGCGGCATGGAGGGGCTCCTCAACTACGCCTATATCCAGACGAACTCGCTGAACCTCTTCGATCAGCTCGGCCACGCCCTCGGGATCACCCTGGTGAGTGCTCCGGGCACCAACAACGCCTGCGGCTACCAGACCGGGCCCGAGGTGCCGGCCACGCAGGGCGCCAGCGGCAACACCAACCTCACCAGGGATCCGAAGAACTTCGCCGAGTGCGCCGGGATCCTGGGTGACGCACAGCCCGGGATCAATTACGGGACCAACCCCTCAGGCCTGTTCGGCAACCTCTCCCGCTACGACCCGAGCGTCTGCCCGCAGGGCTCGCTCGCGCTCTCGATCTGCAACCCGGCCGACCCGCCGCACACGAGCGCCTCTCTGAGGTCCGCCACCACCGCTCCGGCGCTCCAGCAGCCGCAGCAGGGACAGGGCCCGCAGCCGCAACAACAGCAGCAAGAGCAGCAGAAGGACCTCAACAAGATCCTTCCGCCGGGGGTCAATCCGAACAAGCTTCCCGAGACCGTCCAGCAGCAGCTCCAGGACCTGCTCCCGCAACTGCCCCAGCTCCCGCCGCTGCCTCAGCTGCCTCAGCTGCTCAACCCGAACGCCCCCAGCTCGGGCGGGTCGTCCACCGACAACCTCCTCAACTTCCTCCTGGGCCAATGAACGGACGAGGAAGAGTCGGCTCACTGGCGGCGTCGCCCACGATGGTCGGGGCGATCACGACGCTGATCATCATCGTCGCGGTCTTCCTCGCCTACAACGCGAACAACGGCCTGCCCTTCGTGCCCACCTACCGGGTCTCGGCCGAGATTTGCGACGCCGCCCGCCTCGGTCCCAACAACGAGGTCAGGATCGGCGGGAACCGCGTCGGCGTGGTCGAGTCGATCGACGCCGTGCCGGCGCCGCCGAACAGCGGCTGCCAGGCCGCCGACGGCTCGAGCGCCTCGACGGTCGCCAAGCTCAACCTGAAGCTGGACAAGAGCGCGGAGCCGATCCCATCGGACTCGACGATCCGGGTCCGCTACCGCTCCGCTTTCGGTCTCAAATACCTGGAGATCAGCCGTGGGACCAGCCCGACCGGCCTGCCCGCTGCGGGGAGCCTTCCGGTCTCCCAGTCTCAGGAGCAGGTCGAGTTCGATGACGTCTACAACACCTTCGACACCGCGACCCGCGAGAACAGCCGCCGCGTCCTGCAGGGGTTCGGCGACGCCTTCGCCGCCCGGGGCGCCTCCCTGAACCAGGCGATCGGCGCCCTCAATCCGCTGTTCGCGAACCTGCGCCCTGTCTCCCAGGCGCTCGCGGATCCGACCACGCAGCTGGTCCGCTTCTTCCCCGAGCTCGCCGACGCGGCCCGGATCGTCGCGCCGGTCGCGATCGACAACGCCGAGCAGTTCACCAACGGTGCGATCGCCTTCGGGGCGATCTCGTCCGACCCGGAGGCCCTGCGGGACACGATCTCGGGTGGGCCACCCGCGCTCGAGGCCGGCCTCCGCTCGCTCCCCGTGCAGCGTCCGTTCCTCGCGGACTTCGCCGAGTTCTCGCGCCTGCTGCGCCCGGGAGTGCGTGACCTGCGTGCCGCGCTCCCGGTCCTGAATCAGGCGGTCTCGCTCGGCAAGAAGGTCTTGCCGCGGACGGTGCCGATGAACCGCGACCTCCAGGGAGTGATGGAGGAGCTCAACAACCTGGTGGCCGACCCCTCGACGCTGATCAGCCTCAACCGACTCGGTGACACCTTCAACCTCGCCGAGGACGCAGGACAGAAGATCGGTCCGTACCAGGAGGTCTGCAACTACTGGAACTACTGGATGACGTTCCTGACCTCCCACTTCGAGCTGCCCACGCCGTTCGGGTACGCGGAGCGGGTCATCCCCCCGTCGATCGCCGGCACGACTGCCCCGAACGCCCTGCCGAGGAACCCGATGGACAACTACTCGGGCGGCCAGGGCGACGGGCGCTTCTCCAGCAACTTCCTCGCCGGAGCGCACGCGGGCCAGTTCTCTCCACTCAATGGCCCCCCGAACGGCGGCATGCTCCCCGGCTACCAGAACAACGGGATCCCGATCCTGCATGGCAACCCGTACGGCCCGGCGGTCTCGGACGGGCAGCCGAACTGCCAGGCGGGGCAGACCGGCTACGCGCTCGGCGAGGCGCTGCTTCCCGGCCAGGAGCGAGACAACCCGACCTTCGGCGTCCAGAACGTGGCCAAGGCCGCGGGCATGCCTCCGCTCGGCAAGGCCGATCTCTTCCTCGAGCAGGACGGAACCCGAATCTTCGGACCGGGGGCGGGCTGATGAACCCGAATCACAGCCGCCGTCTCTCCAACTTCCAGATCGGGCTGATCGCGATCGTGCTCACCTTCATCGGGTTCTACCTGGCGTTCACCAAGTCGATCCCGTTCGCGAGCCACGGCTACCAGCTCAAGGCGGTGTTCGCCGACGCGCAGAACATCCGCGCCAAGAGCCCGGTGCGGATCTCGGGCGTGGACGTGGGTGAGGTGAGCGACGTCCAGCACGTGACGGACGCCAACGGAAACGGCGAGGACGCCGCCGTGGTCACGATGGACATCAAGGAGAACGCCCTGCCGATCCGACAGGACGCGACGATGCAGCTCCGGCCACGCCTCTTCCTTGAGGGGAACCTGTTCGTGGACCTCCACCCGGGCAGCCCGGGCGCGCCGGAACTCGATAGCGGCTCGGTCGTCCCGCAAAACCAGACCTCCACGTCGGTCCAGTTCGATCAGGTATTGACCTCCCTGCAGGCGCCGGTGCGCGAGAACCTGCAGATCTTCCTGAAGGAGTTCGGCGGCGCGCTCGCCACGCACGGCGGAGCCGAGGGGCTCCAGGAGACTTACCGGACCTCGCCGGCCGCCTTCGAGTTCACCTCGCAGGTCAACCAGGCCCTGCTCGGCACCCAGCCCGGTGACCTGGCCGGCTTCATCTCCAACCTCGACGTCGTCGCCAGGGAGCTGAACGCCAACAGCGCCGACCTCCAGGGCCTGATCAGCAACCTGAACGCGGTGAGCGGGGCGTTCGCGGCGAACCAGGCGTCGCTGCGCGAGGCGATCATCGAGCTGCCGCGCACGCTGGCGGTCGGCCGCCCGACCCTCTTCAAGCTCAACCGCGACTTCCCGCCGCTCCGCGCCTTCGCGCGCGAGACCCTGCCCGGCGTCAGGGCGGCGAACAAGGCGCTCGACAACGCCAACCCATGGATCGGCCAGCTGCGCCAGCTGATCTCCAAGCCTGAGCTGCGCGGCCTCGTCAGCGACCTGCGGCCGACGATCCCCGATCTCGCGGCTCTCAGCAGCGCGTCGCTGCCGTTCCTCGAGCAGGCTCGGGCGCTGTCGTCGTGCTTCAACAACGTCGTGATCCCGTGGAGCAACACGGAGATCCCCAACGCCGACTCGGACCCGCCGGCCGGCAAGGTCTATGAGGAGACGGCCTGGGGCTTCAGCGGCGTCGCGGGCGAGAGCCGCTCGGGTGACGCCAACGGCCAGATGTTCCGAGTCCTGGGCGGCGGCGGCACGAACACGATCGCCCCGTTCACCACGCCCGACCTCGCCGACCCGCTCACCGGCATCGCCCCGTTCACCTTCCTCGGCTCGCAGCCGGCCAAGCAGTCCTCGGCGAAGACGCCGTTTCGGCCGGACGTCCCCTGTGAGACCCAGGACCCGCCCGACCTGCACAGCGACATCGGACCGGCGCCCGCCACGAAGTCGAGCGGCAAGAACGCGACCGTCGCGAGCCCGCGCCAGCAGGGGCTGATCGACCGCTACTCGCAGATCATGACCAAGTTCACCGAGGCCAAGGAGCTCAAGTCACTCGGCTCCCTCAATGCGGCGAAGCAGCTGATCGCCACCACCCTGCAGGACTACACCTCCTGGGCCAAGGACTGGACGGCGTTCCAGAGGGCGAGCGGCCTCGACGTCGCGAATCCCCTACCGGCGCTGCAGGCGGCGCTGAAGGGGGGAGGTCGCTGATGCGCAAGGCGATCCGAGAGCACCTGCGCGACTTCCTGGCGATCCTCGGCCTGCTGGTCGTCGGGCTGGCCGCGACCTACATCATCGTCCAGAACCAGCGCCTGCGCATTCCGCTGCTCGAGGAGAAGCCCTTCGAGCTCAAGGCCGAGATGGCCACCGCCCAGGCGGTCACGCCCGGCCAGGGCCAGACCGTGCGAGTCGCGGGCGTCCGCGTCGGCGACATCTCCTCCGTCGACGTTGAGAACGGCAACGCGGTCGTGACGATGGCGATCGACCGCAAGTTCCTGCCCGTCTACAAGGACGCGACCATCCTGCTGCGCCCGAAGACCGGCCTCAAGGACACGTTCCTCGAGCTCGACCCGGGCACGGACTACGACGCCAACTCGAACGAGGACGAGTACGAGAACGGCGACACGATTCCGGTTGCCAACACCGCGCCGGATACGAACATCGACCAGGTCCTCGCGGCGCTCGACGGCGACACCAGGGCCTACCTCCGCCTGCTCCTCACGCAGGGCGGGCAGGGCCTCAGCGGACGCGGGAAGGACCTCGGCAAGCTGCTCGGCAGCCTCGGTCCGATCAATCGCGGGCTCGCCCGGATCAACACGGAGGTCGCGAAACGCAAGGACAACCTCGCCCGGCTGATTCACAACATGAACCTGCTGTTCGGCGCCGTGGGTCAGGACGGCGAGGGCGTCGAGCGGCTCGTCTCGGCCTCCAATCAGGCGCTCGGCGCGATCGCGAGCCAGTCCCCGGACGTCGAGCGCACCGTCTCGCTGCTGGGACCGACGCTGCGGACCACACGGGTCGCCCTGGAGAAGACCGACGCCCTGGCGACTGAGCTCGGGCCCGCGATCAACAGCCTGCGTCCGTTCGCCCGGAAGCTGAAGCCCGTCAACGACTCGCTGGCGGACCTCGCGAAGACGACCTACGACCCGGTCAAGGACGACATCCGGCCGTTCGTGCGCACCGCAAGGCAGCCGGTCCGGAACCTGCGACCGGCCGCCAAGAACCTGGTCGCGGCGACCCCGCGCCTGACAACGGTCGGGGAGAAGCTCAACAAGCTCTTCAACATGGCCGCCTACAACCCGAATGGGGCGGAGTCGCCCGGCGCCGCCGGCCGTGACGAGGGCTACCTCTACTGGCTCGGCTGGCTCGGACACGTCGGCAACAGCACCTTCCAGGCGCAGGACGCGCACGGCGTCTATCGCCACGTCTACGTGGTCGCGACCTGCAACACGGTGAAGTCGATCCTCGCCACCAGCCCGCTCGCCCCCGCGATCACCGGATTCGGACAGCTGCTTGGGACGGTGTGCTCGCCATGAGCCGGATGAACGGAGTGAGCGCGTAATGCAGAAGCAGGCACCCTCCATGGGACGCATCCTGGTGGCGGTCGGTTTCACGCTGTCCTGCTTCGCCCTGCTCCTCTTCCTCTGGGTCACCTTCGGCGGCCCGGTCCCGTTCAAGCCGGAGAGCTACCGCTTCACCGCCGACTTCCCCGAGGCGATCACGCTTCAGAAGGAAGCCGACGTGCGGATCGGCGGCGTCTCCGTTGGCAAGGTCAAGCAGCTCAGCCTCGCTCCCGACAGCGAGTGCCAGAAGGACCCGGCGACCTGCAACACGACCCGGGCGACGATCGAGATCGAGCCTCAGTACGCGCCGATCTCCTCGGACGCGAGGGCGATCCTGCGCCAGAAGACGCTGCTCGGCGAGATCTACGTCGAGCTCACAACCGGCAGCCAGGTGCAGCCTGGAGAGGCCAGCGGGGACGTCCAGGCCCAGGCCGGGACGATCGACGTCGGACAGCTCTCTGGCGGTGACGCGCCGCATCCGATCGAGGAGGGAGGGCATCTCGCGCAGTCGCAGGTTCAGGACCAGACCCAGATCGATGAGATCTTCCAGGGCTTCGACGAGCCGACCCGCCAGGCGTTCCAGTCCTGGATGCAGAACGCGGGCATCGCCATCAACGGCCGCGGTCTGGACCTGAGCGACGCCTTCGGCAACCTCGGTCCGTTCGCCTCGGACGCGAGCGATGTGCTCGGCACGCTGCGGCAGCAGGAGCAGGCCTTGCGGTCGCTCGTGCGTGATACGGGCGGCGTCTTCGCGGCGCTGACCGAGCACGACCAGGCGCTCGCCGGGGCGATCGTGGGCTCCAACCGCACCTTCGGCGCCCTCGCTTCGCGGAGCCGCGCGCTCTCCGACACCTTCAAGATCTTCCCGACCTTCGAGAACGAGGCCCGCCTCACGCTCGACCGGCTGAAGGGCTTCGCCGAGGATGCGCGCCCGGTGTTCCACGACCTGAAGCCGGTCGCCCGCGACCTCAGTCCGACCCTGCGCGACGTCCGGAACCTCGCCCCCCACGCACGCGGGCTCTTCCGAAAGCTGGATCCGCTGATCAAGGCGTCGGCGACCGGGCTGCCGTCCCTGGAGAGCTTCGTCCGCGAGCTGCGCCCTGTGATGGACGGCCTCGATCCCTTCCTGGCCAACTTCAACCCGCTGCTGCGCTGGCTCGACTACCAGGCGCCGGTCGTGACGGACTTCCTCTCCAACCCCTCCTCATCGACTGCCGACTTCCTGCCCTTCCAGGCGGGGCAGAATGCGCCGCTCCATCTCTCGCGGCAGATGACGATCTTCACCCCGGAGTCACTCTCGATCTATCAGAGCCGCCTGCCGGCGAACCGGGGCAACGGCTACCTGCAGCCGTTCGCGATCGGCAGCTTCGAGCCCACCACCCAGGCCGAGATCTTCCCGAACCATGACTGCGACAACACCTTCGGCGGCCAGGAGGTCACCCACAACCCGCCCTCGAGCCCACCGCAGGAGGAGAGCGGTCAGTTCCCGTTCTCCTCGCTTCTCACGCCTACCGTCCCGCAGATGGTCGGCTCGAACTTCCCGGGCTTCCCCATCAACCCGCCCGGTCCCTCGGCCTACGCCGGCTGCACGGTCGCCCCGAACTTCCCGTCGATCTTCGGCGGCGAGGTCGTCCCCGAGGTTCTCCAGGACCCGTAGACGGCGGGAAGGCGTCAATAGGATGGGCCTCCCGAGCGGAGGTGAGCGTTGGGCTACTTCAAGGACGCGCAGGAGGTCTACGACACGATCGGCGAGCTGTTCACGGAACTTGCCGCGGACGAGGAGCTGGCGCCCAAGTTCCGCCAGGCGAACACGATCGTCCAGTATCAGCACCGCGACCCGGACTCGACCATCACCGTCCGCATGAAGGAGGACGAGCCCACAGATGTGGAGTTCGGCGAGACCGAGATGGAGCCGGAGGTCCTGATGAGCATGGAGGCGGACACCGCGCATCTCTTCTGGCTCGGCAGGGTGAACGTGACGGTCGCGCTCGCTCGCGGTCAGATCAAGGCGAGCGGGCCGGTCGCGAAGATCCTCAAGCTGGTGCCTCTGACCAAGCCCGCCTTTCCTCGCTACAAGGCCCTGCTCGAGGCCCAGGGTCGCGACGACCTGGTCCGCATCGATTGAGCGCGAAGGCGGAGGCACAGGAGTGGGCCGGGATCGTCTCCGGCCTGGCGGAGGAGCGTGGGCTCCGCTACGAGCCAATCGGGGGAATCAACCCGGTGGGGGAGCCGGTGGCCCTCTGCCCGGGGGGGACCAACCGGATCACCGGGGAGCTCAGCGACGGCTTCTTCGGCTCCTCATGCGACGCCGACGAGCACGAGGAGGGCGGCTGGGGGCGGAAGGCGGTGCTGCCCGGCGCCGTGCTCGTCAAGTCGCACATGCCCGACCTGGCGACGGTCGTTCCGGTCTTCAACGTCGAGTCGATTGAGCGCACGCCGGGTGACACGCTCGACCGGCATTCCCGACGCCGGGTCGAGTTCGAGAGCCTCGACTTCAACAAGCGGTTCATCGCCACGGTTCCACGCGACCACGATCCCGTCGCGCTGCGCGAGCTCTTCAGCCCCGCGTTCATCGACTGGATCACCCGGATCCCGGCCGAGGTCGACTTCGGGATCACCGACCAGCAGCTCTTCTTCCACTGGCGGCTGCGCGAGCGCTCGAAGGAGGAATTAAAGGAGACGCTGCACTCGGCCGGTGGGATCTTCGACCGCCTCCATCGCGAGATGGAGGAGAACAACCTCGACATCTACAAGGCCGGACCCTGGAACGCGGGGCTCGAGCGGTTCCCTCCGAAGATCGGAACATGAAACGGGTTGCGCCTCGCCTCCGGCTGCGGCGCACCCTCGCCTAACGTTGCTTCAGGCGCCGGCGATAGGTCCGGTAGAACCGCGGACCCTTCGTGAGGAAGTCCCGGAAGCGCCCGAGGCCCTTCGGGATCTCGAACCCGCCGACGACCTTGCGCGGCACCAGCCGCAATCCGTCGGGCGAGCGGACGAGGTCGCCTCGCACCTGCATGTTGCGCTGCCAGGTGAAGTCGGGGGCATGCCGGTGGACAGTCAGGCAGGCCCGACCCTGCAGCACCGGCAGGCCGGCGGGCTCGGCCTCGACCCGGACCTCCCGGCGTGACGGATCGGCGGTGTACGGAACGCGGACTGCGATCGGAAAGCCGTCCGGGCCGAGCCAGCTGAGCACGCCGGTCTCGTGCTCGCCGAGGAATTCCATGCGCTCGTCCCAGGCCGGGGTGCCGCCGGCAGGTGCACCGTGCTCTTCGGCCGGCTCCTCGATGTGGCCTGAACGCACCTCCTCGAGGTGGGCTCCGTGGATGGCGGGCTCGTCGGTCAACTCGCCCTCGGGCCAGACGAAGACGCGCTCGGGGCGGACCTTGATGTAGATCCGCGCGTAATAGAAGTTGAACGCCGGACGCAGCGGCTTCGGCGGATGCATCTTCTTGGTCGCCGGCAGCTTGACGGCGGACTCGCGCATGTAGCGATCGGCGTTCGCCTTCAGATCCTCGTCGTCGATCGTCGCCGTCCCCTGGACGAGCACCTTGATTCCGCTCTCCAGACCGGATCCGGTGGGGTCCGAGAACAGCAGGGCGACGCTGGGGTGGGCGCCGGCGTCGTCGGCCTTCTTCGGATAGCCGAGGCCGGTGGTCACGTCGATCGTCGGCGCTCCCTGGTCGTAGTAGGGCGTGACCGGCCAGGTGATCGGCTGCTTGCGGGCGTCGACGGTAGTCAGCTCGCAGGTGATGAACCGCTCGAACGCGTCGCGAACATCCGGCGGCAGGGTGCTCGTCATCAGCGCTGATTCTTACGGAAGGTCGTTCGGCAGGACGATCCTGCGGTCGTCGCCCTCGCCGACGATTTCGGGCTCGACGGGCCGCACCTCCCGGCGGCGGGCGGCTTCCAGCGCTTCGGCGGCGTTCCCGTACCCGATCAGCGACTCGAGGTGCTTGATCGTCGGGAAAACCAGGGAGAGCTCGCCGGCGTGGTGGCTGTCCACGGCTGCCTGGGGCTGGAACCAGCCGGCATCGACCGTTTCCGAGCCGTCGGGCCGCGGGGGAGAGTGAGCGGGCGCCAGAGCGAGGTAGAAGCGCGTGTCGAAGCGGATCGGGACGGCCTTCGGGGTGATCCAGCGCGAGTAGGCGAGCAGCTCGTCGGCCCCGAGCTGGATCCCCGCCTCTTCCGCCAGTTCCCTGACGGCGGCCGTGCGGTGGGCGGACTCGCCGTCGCCGTCAGCCGGATCGACGGCCCCGCCCGGAAAGACCCAGACGCCGGGCATGAACCGGGCTTCCGGGTTGCGGCGTACAAGCAGCACCTGGAGCCCGCGCTCGGCGTGCTTCCCGCCCCGGCGCAGCAGGATCACGGTTGCCGCCGGACGGGGGACTGCGGGTTCCACGGGCGGCCAGCGTACTCGCTAGATTGCCGCCGGATGGCAGCGGAGACCACGACCAAGCAGCGCTACATCTGTACCTCGTGCGGCTTTATCTACGACCCCGACGAGGGCGATCCCGACGGCGGGGTACCGCCGGGAACAGCGTTCGAGGACATCCCCGACGACTGGTTCTGCCCGGTCTGCGGGGCGCGCAAGGCCGACTTCGAGCCCTACGAGGAGTAGCCAACGCCGCCGGGATACGGGTCCGGCGAAGGCGCGTGGCCGAATCGTGAGCGGTTTTCCGCCCCTACGCCGGGAAAGTGCTCGAGATCGCTCGCGAGCACTCAGCGATCCAGGTAGGCCTCGCGCCGGCGGCGGCTGAGCTCGCGGGCGCCCAACCAGCCGAGCGCGAGCAGGGCTGCGATCGGCACCAGGACGGCGAGCGTGATCAGCGCGGCTCCGCCGATCGCCTCCAGGACGCCGACCGCATCGTCGGATGCGTCGCCGATCGACCAGTCGCCGTCCCCGTTCGCCCTGATCTGGACGGTTACGGGCGCGTACGTGACCTGCTGCTTCAGCCCACGGAGGGCGGCGCGCGAGGCGGCAAGCTGCTGCCGGGCCGCGACCAGCTGCTGGCGAATCGCCGCCGCCTCGGACGGGTCAGAGGCGCTGTGCAGGTCCGCCAGCAGAGAATCGACCTTTGCACGCGCGTCCCGGTAGGCCTTCCCGGCATCGACGTATACCCCGGTGACGTTGGTGCTTCCCTCGTCGCGGGAGACCACGCGGCCCAGATCGGACAGATCCTCGAGAGCGTCGCGGAGATCCGCCGCGGGGATGCGGAGCGAGAAGAAGGCACGACCGTTCGAGCCGCCGACGTGGACGTCGGACGAATCGACGAACCCGTCGTAGCGGTCGGTCACCTGAACCACGCCATCAGCCGCGTCCTGGAGCCTGTCGGCGTCGGTGGAGAGGCCAAGCGAGGCGGAGAGCTCCTGGACCTGCGGCCGGCCGTTTCGCGGACGGGAGCCGGTGGGTGGGACCGTTTGCGCGGGAGGCGCGATGTCAGGACTGGCCGATGGGGCGATTTGCTCGGACGGAGCGACCCCCTGGCTGGGAGTCGCCTTGCCGACGGCTCCTTCCCGGCTTGCGGGGGAGGAGAGAGAGTCTGCGCCGCCGCCGCTTGAAATCGGCCCGCCGCCATTGTCGAGGCTCGTGACCACCACGGCCACGATCGCGACCGCCGTGATGGGCGCAAGCACCATGCCGAGCCGCCCCCAGGTCAGCGTGCGGTCGTGTGCCTCGGCCTTTGCGGCGGGGAAGCCGGCCGCCGCCCTGCTGTCCAGCGTTGCCGCGAAGTCCTCGCTCGGCGTCTCCCGGAGGGCGCGCAGCTCCGCGCCGATCTGCTCGTCAGTCAGCCTCATCGATGGACCTCCTCAGCTTCTCGATCACCCGGTGCACCCGGGTGCCGGCGTTCGTCTCGCTGGTCCGGATCACGCTGGCGATTTCCGCGTTGGTGAGGCCGGCGAAGAACTTGAGAGCGACCAGCTCGCGCTCCCGGCCGGTGAGCGAGTCGAGGCTCCTCTGCAGCGGCGCCCGGTCGACTGCCGCCTCGCCAGGGTCGGGCAGTGGGGCTGGCGCCTCCGAGTGGGCCTCGGGCGCGAGCCGTGAGCGGTGGCGGAGCTCGTCGAGCGCTGCGTTACGGGCAATGCCGAACAGCCATCAGCCAGTATCGGCTGAATCTAGGCAGCCTCGAGCAGCGCTGCGTCGAGCCGCCCCTTGGCGCCGGCGTCGAGCTCGGCGACCGGGTAGGCGGCCCGAATCGACTGGCCGACGACCTCGACCAGCCGGCGCAGGTCCCGCTTGCTGATCGAGAGCGGCGGCATCAGCACGATCACGTCGCCGAGCGGGCGGACGATCACGCCACGGTGCCGAGCCTCGAGCACCACGCGGTGGCCGAGCCGGAGCTCGGGGTCGTGCTCGCCGAGGTCGATGCCGACCATCAGGCCGCGCTGGCGGACCTCCTGGACCTCGGGCATCCTCCCGACCTGCGCGAGCCACTCGGAGAGCAGCCTGATCTTGGGCTGGATGCGGACGAGCGTCCGCTCCCGATCGAAGATGTCGAGTGAGGCGAGCGCCGCCGCACAGGCAAGCGGATTGCCGGTGTAGGTGTGGCCGTGGAAGAAGGTCTTGAAGTCGGAGTGGGACCCGAGGAAGGCCTCGTAGATCCGCTCTGTGGCGAGGGTCGCCGCGAGCGGCATGTACCCGCCGGTCAGACCCTTGGCGAGGCAGAGCAGGTCGGGCGAGACACCCTCCTGCTCGCAGGCGAACATCGTCCCGGTCCGCCCGAGGCCGGTGGCGACTTCGTCGCAGATCAGCAGCGCCCCGTGGCGGTCGCAGAGCCGGCGCACGGCGCGCAGGTACCCGGGCGGATGGGTGAGCATCCCGGCCGCCCCCTGCACGAGCGGCTCGAGCACGACCGCCGCGATCTCTTCCTCCCGCCTGGCGAGTAGCCGTTCGATGTCGTGGACGTCGCCGGGCTTCGCCCGGTGCGACTCGAAGAGGAGCGGCTCGAAGGCCGAGCGAAACAGCGGCATCCCCCCGACGGAGACCGAGCCGATCGTGTCGCCGTGGTAGGCCTCCTCGAGGCAGATGAAGGAGGTCTTGCGCACGTGCTGGCCGCCGCGGTGCTGCCAGTACTGGAACGCCATCTTGAGCGCGACCTCGACGGCGGTCGAGCCCGAGTCCGAGTAGAAGACACGGTTCAGCCCGGCTGGAGAGATTTCGACCAGCCGGGCGGCGAGCTCGGCGGCTCCGGGGTGGGACAGACCCAACATGGTGGAGTGGGCGACCCGGTCGAGCTGCTCGCGCACCGCCCGGTCGATCTCCGGGTGACGGTGCCCGTGAACGTTGCACCACAGCGATGAGACCCCGTCCAGGTAGCGCCTGCCCTCGGTGTCGATCAGTTCGGCTCCCTCCGCCGCCTCGATCATCAACGGCTCCTCGGCCACCCAATCGCGCTGCTGCGTGAACGGGTGCCAGAGGTGATCGTGATCGAGCTCGGCAGCCTTCTCCATCCCTGGTGCGGAACATATGCCCGCCGCCGGATGGACTGGTCCGCCCGAGACCCCGCAGCCAAGTCTCTTCGTGTGACGCACGTCACACACACTTTCAGTTGTGAAATGGTTGCAGTGATGTAACCTTTTCTCATATGGAAGCGGCGACGAAGAAGAGGAAGGCCGATCGCAGAGAGGCCGGGGAGCTCGCGCTCAAGCTCGGCGCGTTCATGTTGCGCTGCATGAGCGGAGCGAGCAGCGACGTCTTCCGGATGCTCGACGAGAGTGGTCTCACCTTCAGCCAGATGAAGGTGCTGGTCGAGCTCGAAGCCGCCGACGAGGACGCCCGCACCGTCACCGCGCTTTCAGAGGAACTCGGGATCTCGCCCGCCTCGGCGAGCCGCGCCGCGGACGGCCTGGTCCGCAAGAAGCTCGCCACCCGGGTCGAGGACCCGGATGACCGCCGGGTTCGCCGCCTGGCCCTGACCGCACGCGGACGCGAGTTCGCCGATCGGATCATTTCCGCTCGCCTCGCCGGACTCGAGGACTTCACGGCCTCGCTCGAGGGCGACGAGCGGCGAAAGCTTGAGTCGGCTCTCGACGCGCTCCTGAAGCGCCCCGAGATCGCCGAGATCTACCGCAACTATGAGAGGAAGGCACGCCGATGACGCGCTACCGGCACCTGGTCACTGACGACAACCGCAAGTGGTGGACGCTCGGAGCGATGTGCTTCGCGCTGTTCATGGTCATGCTCGACAACACCGTCGTCAACGTGGCCCTGCCGTCGATCCAGCGCGATCTGCACGCTGAGATCTCCGCCCTCGAGTGGGTGGTGAACGGGTACACGCTCACCTTCGCGGTGCTGATCGCGACCGGTGGACGCCTCGGCGACATCTTCGGGCGCCGGCTGATGTTCCTCGCAGGCGTGATCATCTTTGCGGTCACGTCCGCGACCGCGGGCATCGCGCAGGACCCGGCGATGCTGATCGGGAGCCGCGCGATCCAGGGGATCGGCGCCGCGCTGATGATGCCCGCGACCCTCTCGATCATCACCCACACCTTTCCGGCAGCTGAGCGAGGCAGGGCGATCGGGATCTGGGCAGGCGTCTCGGCCCTGGCCCTCTCGATCGGTCCGGTCATCGGAGGCTTCCTGACCGAGTACGTCACTTGGCGGGCGATCTTCCTCATCAACCTGCCGGTTGCCGCCGCCGCCGTGATCGCGACGATCTTCGCGGTGCAGGAATCCCGCGACGAGACCGTCGACCGCCGGGTCGACTATCCGGGCGTGATCTCGCTCACCGCCGGCCTGACCGCCATCGTCCTGGCGCTGATCGAAGGCAACAGCTGGGGTTGGGGTTCCCCCCAGGTTCTCGGCTTGCTGATCGGCGGCGCCATCGGGCTGGCCGTCTTCGCCGCGATCGAGCTGCGGGTGGCGGCGCCCATGGTCGAATTCGGGCTCTTCCGCACTCGCCAGTTCATCGGCTCCAACCTGGTCGCCTTCATCGTCACCTTCGCCATGATGGGGACCTTCTTCTTCATGGCGATCTACATGCAGGACATCCTCGGCTTCAGCGCATTGGAGGCCGGGGTCAGGTTCCTGCCGACGACCATGGTGATCGCGGTGATCGCGCCGATCTCGGGAAGGCTCGCGGATCGACTCGGCCCGGCGACCCCGATGAGTGCCGGCCTGGCGGTCCTCGCGGTCTCCATGTTCATGTTCGCCGGGATCAGCCCGAGCACGACATACAGCGGGCTGCTCATCCCCTTCATCCTGATGGGGCTCGGTATCGCCCTGGTCATGTCGCCGATGTCGACCGCCGCGATGAACGCGGTCAGTGTGCAGAAGTCCGGCGTCGCCTCCGGCGTCCTGCAGATGTCTCGCATGGTCGGAGCCTCGGTCGGAATTGCGGCGACAGGTGCGATTTTCCAGTCGCAGCTCGGCAGCGGCTTCGATCCGGCCGCACTGGCAACGGCCCCGGCTCAGGCGCGGGCGACATTCGTCGACGCGCTGGCGAGCGCGATGCTGCTGGCCGCGATCGTGGTGGTCGCGGGATTGGTCGTCGCGCTCCTCCTCGTCCGTGGTGCTCGCGCCAAGCGGGGGGACGCCGCGCCGGTCGTCGCCGAGGAGGCCGCGGAGGCGACGGGGACCGCTACGCCGCTCTCAGCCGGCGCTCAGGCTCGCTGATAGCGAAAGCGGGCCAGCTCCCCGGCCTGGCCAGGTCGAGGCGCGGCAGCGTCTCGACCACGACCGCGCCGAGCCGCGCGATCGTCTTTAGATTCGAGAGCTCGAGCGAAGAGGGCTCCGCCGGCCAAAGGTTGAGCACGACCGCGGCGATCTCGAGTTCCGCCCCCCGCACGGCCTCGATCGTGAGCAGGGTGTGGTTGATCGTCCCCAGTCCCGGCGGGGCGACGATAACCACCGGTATGCCGAGATCGCGCGCTAGGTCGCGGACCAGGTAGTCCGGCGTCAGCGGCACGAGGAAGCCGCCCACCCCCTCGCAGACCAGCAGGTCCGTGTCCTCGGTTGCGTCGAGCGCGGCCCCGCGAAGCCGATCGGGATCGATCGGCTCGCCCGAAAGCTCGGCGGCGAGATGCGGCGAGACCGCGGGCCCATACCGGTACGGCGCGATCTCGTCGTCCGCCTGCGCCGATCCGGACGCAAGCCGGAGGAGGACGTGGTCGGGCAGCTCCGCCGCGCAGTCCCAGACCTCCGGTCGCAGCGGGTAGTCGGCCAGGCCGCTGACCGCGGGCTTGAAGACCGCGACGCGCGCCCCGGCCGCCTGTGCCGTCCGGGCCAGAGCGGCCGCGACGACGGTCTTGCCGACCTCGGTGCCGGTGCCCGTGACGAAGACGCCGCGCATCGCTCAGGCCGCCTCGGTCAAGGGGGCGGCCTCGGCGAGGCTTGCCGAACCATCGGGGCGCGCGGTGAGACCGAGATCACGGGCCGCGGCGCCGATCAGCCCCGCCGCGCGCCGCAGGTCGGCGACCCGGTGGGTCGCCATCGTCGTCAGGCGCAGACGGCAGGTCCCGGGCGGAACCGTCGGGGGCCGGATCGCCTGCGCGAAGACACCCTCGGCCAGCAGGCGCTCGCAGAGCGCCATCGCGTCATCGGCCCCCCCGACCACCAGGGGAATGATCTGGGTCTCCGAGCCGATCGGCTCGAGGCACTCGTTCCGCAGCTCCTCTCGCAGGGCCGTGGCATTCGCCCTGAGACGCGCGATGCGCTCAGGGTCCTCGCTGAGGAGCTCGAGCGCAGCCATGGCAGCCGCCACGGCCGGCGGCGGCGGGGCGGTCGAGAAGATGAACGGCCGGGCCGAGTTGATGAGGAAGTCCACCGTCTCGGCCGAGCCGCAGACGTAGGCGCCGTAGCCGCCCAGCGCCTTGCCGAGCGTCCCGACGATCACGTCGACCTCGCCGCTGAGACCCGCGGCTGCGACCGAGCCCCGCCCGCCCGGGCCGAGGCAGCCGGTGGCGTGGGCCTCGTCGACTAGCAGCCGGCAGCCGTGGCGGCGGGCGAGGTCCGCGAGCTCGGGCAGCGGGGCGATGTCACCGTCCATCGAGAACACGCCGTCGGTGACGATCAGGGCGGCGCGCCCGGCCGCCCGCCGCAGGCCCCAGGCGAGGTGCTCGGTGTCGGCGTGTCTGTAGACGAAGGTCTCCGCGCCTGCCAGCCGGCAGCCGTCGATGATGCTGGCGTGGTTGAGCTCGTCCGAAAGGACGACCTCGCCGCGGCGAGCGAGGGCCGCGATCGTCCCGGTGTTGGCGAGATAGCCCGAGCCGAACAAGAGGGCCGCCTCGGTTCCCTTGAACTCGGCCAGTCGTGACTCGAGCTCGGCGTGGATCGACATCGAGCCGGAGATCAGCCGGGAGGCGCCGGCGCTGGTCCCGAGGCTGAGCGCCGCGTCCGCGGCGGCGCGGCGCAAGCGCGGGTGGTCGGCCAGCCCCAGGTAGTTATTGGAGCAGAGCAGCAACACGGGGCGCCCCTCGAGGAGCACCTGCGGTCCCTGCTGCCCGTCGACGACCCGCAGCCGGCGGCGGAGCCCGCTCGATTCGAGCTCGGCGAGCCGTTCCTGCAGATCGATCAATCGCCCCAGCCGGCGGGCTGCGGCTCAACGTCTGACGGTTGCTGCGGGTAGGCCGGAGGCTTGCCCTTCTTCTTGATCACCCGCAGCTGCGTCGAGGGATCCCAGAAGTTGGCGTCCGCCTGGCGGTCGATCAGGTCGTCGATCGGGGTGGAGGGGGTCTCACCGTCGAGCCAGCCCGAGCGGTTGTCGGGGCGGGGGTTGGCGCCATTGTCCGGCTGGCGGGCGACGTTCAGCCCGAGCTCCTCGAACATCTCTCGGTCCTCGGCGGGCTCGACGCCGAGCGTGGTGAGGAAGTTGCCCATCATCACGCCGTTGAGCCCGGCCTTGACGGCGAGCGGCTGGAGCTCCTGAAGGTTCTCGACGCGGCCGCCGCAGAGACGGAAGAGGGCGTCGGGCAGGATCAGCCTGAAGATCGCCACCCACTTCACGACCTCCCACGGATCCATCAGCTCGCGATCGCCGAATTTCGTCCCGGTGCGCGGGTTCAGCAGATTGATCGGAACCGAGTCGGGATTGATCTCGGCGAGCTCGAAAGCCATCTCGACTCGCTGCCGCGGCGTCTCGCCAAGGTTGAGGATGCCGCCGACGCAGGTCTCCAGCCCGGCCTCCTTGACCGCGTCGATCGTGCGCAGCCGGCCCTCGTAGCGGACGGTGGTGGAGACCTCGGGGTAGTAGGAGCGAGCGGCTTCGACGTTGTGGTGCACGCGCTGGATCCCCGACTCCTTGAGCTGCTTTGCGCGGTCCGCCGACATGTGGCCGATCGAGGCGCAGCGCTTCAGGTTGGTGTGCTCCGAGACCAGCTTTGCCCCCTCGAGGATCTTGGCGAAGTCACGCTTGGAGAGCCCCTGGCCCTGCGTGACCATGCAGAAGCGGTGCGCGCCCGCAGCCTCGGCCGCCTTGGCGTGCTCGAGGATCTGCTCCGGCTCCATCATCGCGTGCATCGGGGTGTCCGCCTCGGCGTAGCGCGACTGCGCGCAGAAGCCGCAGTCCTCGGCACAGCCTCCGGACTTCGCGTTCACCAGCGAGCACATGTCGGTCGAGTCGCCGAAGCGGTCCCTGCGGACCTCCCAGGCGCGCTCGACCAGAGCTCCGATCTCGTCGCGGTCAGTTAGGGCGCCGAGCTCAAGCGCCTCGTCGAAGCCGATCAGCGGCGGCACACCGCCAATGTATGAAGGCGCTCGGACGATCCGCCTTCGCCATCAACGGCGGCCACAAACACCGCCCGCCGAATCTAATCCCAGGAGAAGTCCTCGACGATCTCGGCGTCACCCTGGGCCCGCGGACTGAAGGCGAGGAACTCGAGGCCCTCGTCTCCGGCCTCGAGCGCCCTGGTGACCGAGGGGCCGATCCGGATCGCGTCCAGAGGCCCGACCTCCACGACCTCGTCGTCGAGCTTGATGCGCCCAGACCCGGAGATCACGACATAGATCTCCTCCATCTCCTTGTGCCGATGGCCGAAAGCATGCCGCTTGCTCGGCTTGACACGCTGGAGCGAGACGCCGGTCTGCTCGGCGCCGAGATCGCCGTGGGCGAAGCGAGCCTCCTGGACCTCCCCGAACCCCTGGCTCGCCGCCATGTCCTCGACATCTCTCAGGTTCTTGATCGTGTAGTCCACGTGCGGGAACCTACCCCACGATGCAGGGACTACTCGCTGCGGCCGCCGCCGCGCTCTTGATCGCCGGGACGTCGCCTCGAGCGTCCCAGACGAACGGCAATCCATTGGCCTTCAGCGACGACCAGCTCGCCGGGGCGCGGGTCATCACGGGCTTCCCCGGCCACAATCCGTCGCCGGCCCTGCGCCGGATGATTACGGCCGGACAGATCTCCGGCGTGATCCTCTTCGACGACAACGTCGGCGGACGGCGCTCAGTCCGTCGGCTCACCGCCGAGCTCCAGTCGATCCCGCGCCCCGCCGCGAGCCCGCCGCTGCTGATCACGGTCGACCAGGAGGGCGGGCTGGTCAGGCGGCTGCCCGGACCGCCGAAGCCCTCGGCGAGGTCGATCGGCGCCCTAGGCGCCGGCTTCGCGGAGCGGCTCGGCCGCGCGACCGGCGAGAGCCTCCGCTCGATGGGGGTCAACGTCGACCTGGCGCCCGTGCTCGACCTGGGCCGTCCCGGCCGCGCGATCTTCGACGAGGGGCGGACCTTCGCGCGGAAGCCGGGAGCGGTCTCCCGGATCGGGGTGGGATTCGCGCGCGGGCTTGCGGCGGGCGGCGTCGCGGCGACGGCCAAGCACTTCCCGGGACTCGGCGCTGCGCGGATCAACACCGACAACGCGGTGCAGAGGATCCGCCTGCCGGCGGCGAAGCTGCGGCGGAACGACGAGCGGCCGTTCGCGAGCTTCGTGCGGGCGGGCGGGGCGATGGTGATGTTGGGCACGGCGATCTATCCGGCGCTTTCCGGGAAGCCCGCGGCCCTCTCACGCGCGATCGCGACCGGCGAGCTCCGCGATCGGCTCGGCTTCAGCGGGGTCTCGATCACGGACGCATTGGGCTCGGTCTCGGCGCGGGCGGTCGGTGGGCCGTCGCGGACCGCGGTCGCGGCCGCGGCGGCCGGCACCGACCTAGTGCTCTACACGAGCCTTGGGGATGCAGCGAAGGCGCAGGGCGCGCTGGCAGCGGGCCTGCGCGACGACACACTCGGCCGCGCCGAGTTCGAGCAGTCAGTGTCCCGGGTGCTCGCGCTGCGGGCGGGCCTCGCCACTCAGTAGCGGCCGACCGAGAGTCGCTCACCCATCTCGTCCACCCAGCTCGCCCCGGGGACCGCCGCCCGCGCCGTGACCCCCTCGGCCTCGGGCAAGGTGGGCTTGCCCGCGGTGAACAGCCACGGATCCCACACATCGTCGAGCTCTCGCCCGCGGAGCGCTTGAAGCGTCATCGCTCCGCGCACGTAGACGGCGTCTTGGAAAGGTCGACCACGCCCGGATCGCCGATCACCACATGCCATGCCAGAACGGATCCTCGGCGGGAATGTCGTCATACGTGGCGCGGAAGATCTCCGCCGGGGTGGCGTTGCCGAGATGCTCTTCCCAGAGCCACTCGGCGTAGGTGGCGAAGCCCTCATTCAGCGAGATGGCCTGCCAGGGGCCGAGCGCGACCGCTCAGGCCGCTTCGCGCATCGCCTCGACCTCGCGGGCCTCGGCGAGGCGGCTGAGCCCCTTCTCCTCGAGCTGCTTCACCTCGCTCGGCTTCAGCTCGAGCCGGCGGGAGGTCTCGCGGAGGGGCGTCGGCTCGTCGCCGTTGATGCCGTAGCGCAGCTGGATCACCTTGCGCTCGTTCTCAGGGAGGTCCTGTACGGCACGCCTGATCGCCTGATCGCGGAAGCTGAGCGCGACCTCCTCCGAGGGGCCGACGCGCTCGTCCTGGACGAACTCGCCCATCGATGAGCCGTCCTCCTCGCCGACTGGGCGATCGAGGCTGGTCACGACCCGCGTCAGGTCGCGGATCTCCTCCACCTGTGCGGGCTCGAGCTCCGCCTCCTTGGCGATCTCCTCGGTGGTCGCATCGCGGCCGAGCTTCGTCGCCAGCTCACGCTCGATCCGCATCACCTTGCGCTCGCGTTGCGCCACCTGGTTCGGCACGCGGATCGTGCGCTCCTTGGACTCCAACGCCCGCTGGATCGCCTGGCGAATCCAGAAGGTCGCGTAGGTCGAGAACTTGTAGCCCTTGCGCCAATCGAACTTCTCCGAGGCGCGGATCAGACCGAGGATCCCCTCCTGGATCAGGTCCAGCAGGTTGAGGTCCTGGCGCATGTAGCGGCGGGCGTTCGAGACGACCAGCCTCAGGTTCGAGTTGATTAGCCGCTCCTTGGCCTCGAGATCGCCCCGCTCGATCCGCTGGGCGAGCTCGATCTCCTCCTCCTTGGTGAGCAGCGTGTAGCGCCGCATCTCGTTGAAGAAGAGCTGCAGGGCGTCGGTGGTCTGTTCCGCGAGCTCGCCGTTCTTGTACCCGGCGGGTTCCTCCGCGTCGCGGCCGCAGTCGTCCTCGATTGCGAGGCCGGTGCTCTCGATGCGCTCGTGCACCAGATCGGCCTCTTCCTCGGAGAGGTTCAGTTCCTGCACCAACGAGTCAACCTCCGAGAGCTCGACGCACTCGGCCGGACGACCGGCCTCGATCAGGGCCGCGACACGTTCCTCGGCCGGCGGGTCGAGCTCTACCGCTGTTGGGTTCATTTCCTCAGGCATGGTGCCCTCTATACAGGGTCGCAAACGGGCCCAGTGGGCGCCACCGGGACAAGCTAAAACGGTTCGCTAGTGTGGCGGACTGCGCCCGAGGGAGGGCGTTCGGCACGAGGCTGGCGCCTACAAGGAGGTCCGTTGAGAAGGGTCGCAAGCATCGTCACCGGTCGGCGAGCCAAGTGGCTCGTACTCGTCGGCTGGATTCTCGCGCTGGCAATCACAGCACCGATCGGGTCGAAGCTGGGCGACGTCACCACCGACGACACCGAGTCGTTCTTGCCCTCCAGTGCTGAGTCGACGGAAGTCGTGCGGCTCCAGAACAGCGACTTTTCGCAGGGCGAGACCGACACCGGAATCATCGTGTACAAGCGGGCCGGGGGGCTGACGGCAGCGGACAAGCAGAAGATCGCCGCGGACGCCCAGGCGATGGAGGCCGCCGGCAAGGAGAGGATCGACCTCGTCAGCCCGTCGGCGGTGCCCTTCACCGCCGGCTCGCCTGCGAACCTGGTCTCGCAGGACGGCAGCGTCGCGACGACGGTGGTGACCACCCCCGCCGACTTCGAGAAGGAGGCCGACTGGGGCAAGGAGATCCGCGACATCACGGACGCCAACCAGGGTGGGATGGAGGTCTATCTCACCGGCGGCGTCGGCTTCAACACGGACGCCAGCGAGGTCTTCAGCGACATCGACGCCAAGCTGCTGCTGGCGACGGTCGTGCTCGTGCTCGTTCTGCTGGGGGCGATCTACCGCTCGGTGCTGGTGGCGCTCACGCCCCTGATCGTCGTCTTCTTCGCCTACACCGTGACCCAGGCGCTCGTCTACGCCCTGGCGGACTCCGGCGCCACCGTTTCCTCCAACAGCACGAGCATTCTCGTCGTCCTCATGTTCGGGGTGGGAACCGACTATTGCCTGTTACTCGTGTCCCGCTACCGGGAGGAGCTCCGGCGGCTGGAGGACAAGCACGAGGCGATGGCGCGGGCGGTGCGACGCGCAGGCCCGGCGATCCTCGCCAGCGGCCTGACCGTCTCGCTCGCGATGCTCACCCTGGCGCTCGCGGACAACAAGAACACCAGCTCGCTCGGGCCGGTGGCAGCGATCGCTGTGTTCACGGCTATGATCGCGGGCCTCTCGCTCCTGCCGGCGCTGCTGACGATCTTCGGGCGGCGCGGGTTCTGGCCCCGCCGCAGCGTCGTTCAGTACGACCCGGAGCACGCAGCCGACGTGCATCGAGGGGCGTGGCGCCGGTTCGGCGACCGTGTGCTCCAACGGCCGGGACTCGCACTGATCACGACGAGCGTCATCTTCATCGCTGGAGCGTTCGGCTTGCTCGCCTACAAGGTGGACTACTCGACCACCAGCTTCTTCAAGCACTCGGTGGAGGCGGTGGAGGGTTTCGACGTGCTCCGCAGCGCCTTCCCAGCCGGGACGCTGGCCCCGACGACCGTGCTGGTCGAGAGCGGCGGGAGTCCCGTCACCCCGACCGACGTCAATGAGGTGGAGGAGCGATTGCGCGACGTCAACGGCGTGGCGAGCGTCAGCGAGGCGCGGATACCGGATCCCGCCTCCCCAGAGGGCTCGAAGCCGCTCGTCTCGACCAATGGGCAAATCGCCGAGGTCGACGTGGTCCTGAGCAAAGACCCGCTCAACAAGCAGGGTCTTGAAATCGTGCCGCGGATGCGGGACGCGGTGGCGAACCTGCCGGGCGGCCTAACGGCGCTGGTCGGCGGCACCAGCGCCATCAACTTCGACGTGGACGAGGCAAATCAGCGCGACATGGAGATCATCGTGCCGCTCGCGCTCCTGGTGATGGCGGTGATCCTGGCGATCCTCCTGCAGGCGCTGGTGGCGCCGCTCGTCCTCCTGGCGAGCGTCATCCTCTCCTTCGCCTGCACGCTCGGGATCTCGATTCTGATCATCCGCGAGATCGTCGGGGACGCAGGGTTCGACTCGGCGATCCCGCTCTTCGCCTTCATCTTCCTGGTCGCCCTCGGGATCGACTACACGATCTTCCTGATGGCGCGCGTGCGTGAGGAGGCGCGCCGCCACGGGACCCGCGAGGGCATGCTCCGCGCCCTGTCAGCCACCGGGCCGGTGATCACGAGCGCTGGAGTGATCCTCGCGGGGACCTTCTCGGTGCTGATGACCCTGCCGGTGAACTTCACCTTCGACCTCGGGCTGATGGTGGCGCTCGGCATCCTGCTCGACACCTTCATCGTGCGGACCATCATGGTCCCCGCCGCGGTGGAGGTGATCGGGGACAAGGTCTGGTGGCCCTCCACGGCGCGCGCCGGGGGTCGCCTGCGCGAGGAGACGGGCGAGCACCCGCAGGTCGAGCCTGCTCGACCCTAGTCCCCCGGTCACGCCGGTGGCCGGCCTAGCTCCGCAGGCGCTCCATCTCGCGTGCGACCTGGTCCTCGCTGATCCCGCGGCGGCGGCCGTAGACGTGCCAGCCCTGGAAGGCGAGCCCGATCCCCCAGCCGCCGATCACCCATCCCGGCCAGAAGTAGCCGGCGCCGCTCACGGCCCAGATCACGACAAGCGCGACGCTTCTCGTTCCCTCCTGTTCCCCGCACCCTATTTAGTCAGCGGCCCTTCCAGCGAGGCGCGCGCTTCTCCGCGAAGGCGGCCACACCCTCACGGAAGTCCTCGGAGCGGAAACATGACTCGCGCAGCTCGATCAGCTCGCGCTTCTGCTCCGGCGTCAGGCGTAGATAGGAGTTGAGCGTGTCGATCGCGTGCTTGTTGCCCTTCATCGAAAGCGGCGCATTGGCCGCGATGCCCGCGGCGAGCTCGACGGCGGCGGCCTCGAGGGCATCGCCGTCGGCGAGGAGGTTGACCAGGCCGATCTCCTCCGCCCGCTCGGCCGTCACGTTGTCGCCGGTGAGGAAGAGCTCCTTGGTGCGCGGCACGCCGATCGCGTCGATGAAGCGCTGCAGTCCGGTGTGGCCGTAAATCAGGCCGAGCTTCGCGGGCGGCATGCCGAGCTTGGCGCCTCGGGCGCAGATGCGGAGGTCGCAGCAGAGGGTGAGCTCGAGCGCTCCCCCAAGCGCATGGCCGTTGATCGCGCACACCACCGGCCAGGGGTGAGCCGCCACCGCGTCGAGGCCTCGCGCGAAGGGGTGGGCGACCAGCGACTCGGCCTCGGTCTCGAACTCGTCCTCGGAGAAGCCGCCGATGTCGTAGCCGGCGGAGAAGATGCCGCCCGCACCGGTGAGGATCACGCAGCGAATCTCGATGCCTCGGTCGAGCCCGGGCATTGCCTCGGCGATTCCTTTCAGCGTCTCGTGGTCGAGGGCGTTTCGCGAATCGGGCCGATTGAGCGTCAGCCGCGCGACGGCCTCGGCCGGCTCGTCTAGGAGTAGCTTCCCGCCGGCAAGCCGTTCAGGCATGGTGGCGCAGGCTATTCGAGGACGACCAGGACGTCGCCCTCGGAGACGGACTGGCCCTCCTCGACGCGGAACTCGGCCACTTTGCCGGGGTCCTCGGCCTCGACCGGCATCTCCATCTTCATCGACTCGAGGATGACGACCGTGTCGCCCTCGTCGACCTGGTCCCCTACCGCGACCTCGATCTTCCAGACAGTCCCAGTGATGTGGGCCTCAACGTCCGCCACGCGCCGCGGGACAATAGTCATCCGGCCAGATAGCGTCCGCGCCGATGATCCTGGCGATCGACCAGGGGACGACGGGGACCACCTGCATCGTCTTCGATGAGCACGGGCGTCCGCAGGGGCGCGCCTACAGCGAGTTCGAGCAGCACTTTCCACGCCCCGGCTGGGTGGAACACGACGCCGCCGAGATCTGGGAAGTGACCAGGAAGGTCGCCATCGGGGCGCTCGCCGACGCCGCCGTGCGGGGATCCGACCTGGAGGGAATCGGCATCACGAACCAGCGCGAGACCGTCGTCGCCTGGGACCCGGAGACCGGCGAGCCGGTGCACCGCGCCCTCGTCTGGCAGGACCGCCGCACGGCGGCGCGCTGCGACGAGCTTCGCGAGCAGGGCCACGAGGGGCTGATCCGGGAGCGGACCGGCCTGGTCATCGACCCCTACTTCTCCGGGACCAAGATCGAGTGGCTGATCCAGAACGCGGATCTGCCCGAGCGGGGCGTGTTCGGGACGATCGACTCCTGGCTCGCGTTCAAGCTCACCGGGCGTCACCTGATCGACTACTCGAACGCCTCGCGGACGATGCTCTTCGACATCCGCGAGCTCGCCTGGGACGAGGAGCTCTGCGGGTTGCTCGGCGTCGACCCGGGATCGCTGCCCGAGCCGGTGCCTTCCTCGCAGATCTACGGCACGACCGCAGCCTTCGGCGGGGAGGTCCCCGTCGCCGGAATTGCCGGGGATCAGCAGGCGGCCCTCTTCGGCCAGGCCTGTCAGGCGGCGGGCGAGGCCAAGAACACCTATGGGACTGGAAGTTTCGTCCTCCTCAACGCCGGCACCGATGCGCCCGAGCCGGGCGAGGGCCTGCTCACCACGGTCGCATGGGGGATCGGGGATACCGAGGTCGACTACGCCCTGGAGGCCGCGGTCTTCGTCACCGGGGCCGCCGTGCAGTGGCTCCGGGATGGGCTCGGGATCATCTCCGACGCCGCCGAGACCGAGCCGCTCGCTGCGTCGCTCGACTCGAACGACGACGTCTACTTCGTCCCCGCACTTACCGGTCTCGGGTCGCCGCACTGGGACCCATACGCGCGGGGCACGATCCTGGGGCTCACCCGCGGTACAGGGCGCGCGCACCTCGCCCGGGCCGCTCTCGAGTCGATCGCCTACCAG
>DATFOK010000114.1:0-17006 GCA_035265665.1 Solirubrobacterales bacterium
ATCGCGATCGAGTTGAACTCGAGCGGAGTCCCGCCTGCCGCCCGGACGCCATCCTTGACGTGCTCGGCGAGGCCTCGGAGGTGGAAGTTGCAAGGCATCGCCTCGATCCAGGTGTTGGCGATGCCGATCGTCGGGCGGCTGAGGTCGTCGTCGCCGAAGCCGATCCCCTTCATGTAGGCGCGGGCGAAGGCGCGCTCGGGGCCGTCGAAGACGACACTGGAACGCGGCCTAGGGGCTCCGTTCGTTTTTGCAGCTTCCTTCGCCGGAGTACTCACGCTGTCGCCTTCCAGGTCTGGAGAGCGGCGAGGTCTCGGCGAACCATCGCGGGGTCGAGCTGGCGTCCCAGCGGATGGACGTTCGCGGTGCGAAGCGTGTGGTCCTCGTCCATCCGCAGCGCGAGCCACTTGGCGAGGACATCGTCGGCGTCGGGCAGCCTCTCCCCCGCCTCCGGGTCGGAGTCGTCGCGGAAGCGGACGCAGTACTCCGAGAGCAGCTCGCCGCTGCGCGCGTCGTAGCCGACGAGCGGCCGGTGCGGATAAATCAGGTAGCCGTACTCGCCGCTCTCAGACTCGAACGCGAGAAACCCGAGGCGCTCATACATCTCGAGCGCGTTGTCGCCGACGGTCGAGCGCAAGAGGTCACGGGCCCGCTCCTCGGCCCGGCGCTCCCGCGCCGGATCCCTGGCGTACCAGCGGGTCACGTCAGCCGCCGGCCGCCTTCGGGAAGAAGATCACCCGCTCGGTCGTGGCGGGGATCTCGGAGAAGTCTCGGACCATCGTCGCCTCGCGCCGGCCACCGGGACCCTCATGCGGCACCGCGGCCCACATGCCGAGTTCGAGCTGGCGGCGAAACTCCGCGATCAAGCGCTCCTCGTCTTCGGCCACCTCCGGGTCGCCCTCCGCGAGCAGCACATCTCCCCTTCCCGGAGTCATGCGAAGCAGCTTCATGAGTCGATTATGCCTGGCGGCCCTGCTCCGCAGGCGACTTGATCGTCCCCAGGACGTCGACGGGCCCCGCGCCCGAGCCGATGTCCCGCAGGCCGTTTCGCACGGCCTCGGAGGCGATCTCGCGCGCGGCCCGAGCGGCCTCCAGGGGGGTGTCGCCAAGCGCGAGGCGCGCGGCGAGCGCCGAGGAATGGGTGCAACCTGAGCCGTGGGAGGTGCCGTCGGGATGCCGCGGTCCCTCGATCAGCTCGAGCCGCTCACCGTCGTAGAAGCGGTCGGCGCCGTCATCGATGTGCCCGCCCGTAATCACCGCCGCCGCAGGTCCCAGACTCACGACCGCGCGGGCGAGTTCCTCGGGCGACTCATCCGGGAGTCCCGTGAGCTCGCGGGCCTCCGCCAGGTTCGGTGTCGCGACCGCGGCTCGGGGCAGGATCCGCTCGATCAATGCCCGCTTGGCGTCCGGTTTGAGCAGGACGGCGCCACTCTCGGAGACCATCACAGGGTCAACTACCACCGGCGCGTCACCGACCAGTTCGAGAGCCTCGGCCACGGCCCCGATGGTGGGCTCGTCGAAGAGCATCCCGATCTTGATCGCATCGATGCCCATGTCCTCCCATACGGCCCGGACCTGGTCGAGGATGAACTGCCGCGGCAGGGTCTCGACCGAGACCACCTCGTGGGTGTTCTGGGCGGTGAGCGCGACGATCGCCGATGTGCCGTGCACGCCGCACCGCGCGAACGCCTTCAGGTCCGCCTGAATACCGGCTCCGGCGCCGGAATCCGAGGTCGCGATCGTCATCGCGACGGGAGTTGTTCGCTCGGCCGCCACGGCCAACAAGGCTAGTTGGCGATGAGTGACGGCTAGGCGACGCCGGGGGCGGCCAAAGCAGTGCGCTCGTAGCGCCCGGCGGAGTCAGAGCGCACGTAGCCGCTCAGCTCCAGCCTGAGCAACGCCGCCGCCAGCGAGCCCGGGTCCATATGGGCGCCGCGAGCAAGCGCATCGGCGCTGCCCGCGCCGCGTTCGACGAGGTCCAGGACGCTTGCCAGATCGGGCTCGAGCGTCGGCCCGGTCAAAACGCGAGGTGCCCGGCCTACGCCCGGACCGACCAGCGCGTCGAGTACGTCCTGTGCGCCCCTGATCACGTGAGCGCCCTCGTGGAGGAGACCGTTCGTCCCGGCCGCGGACGACGAGCCGACCCTGCCCGGCACGGCGCCGACCTCTCTGTTCAGGTCCTGCGCCATGGTGGCCGTGATCAGCGACCCCGAGCGCTCCCGCGCCTCCACCACCACCGTCATCGCGCCCAGCGCGGCCATGATCCGGTTGCGGGCCGGGAACGTCCAGCGGCGCGCCTGAGTTCCCGGTGGCAGCTCCCCGATCACCACACCTCGTTCGACGATCTCCTCATACAGCCGTGTGGATCGCTGCGGGTACGGAACGTCGACGCCCGTGCCAAGAACCGCCACCGTGAGCCCGCCGGCGCCCAGGGCCCCCTCGTGGGCGCATGAGTCGATTCCCATCGCCATGCCGCTGACCACGGCGAAGCCGGAGGCCGCGATCTCAGCGCCAAGCGCCTTGGCGACGTCCCGCCCGTAACCGCTCGGGCGCCGCGAGCCGACGATCGTCACGACGTCATTTCGTGAAATCTCCGCGAGCCGGGCCGGGTCGCCCCGGCCGAAGATCACCGCGGGCGCATCCCCGAGGTCGCCGAGCGCCTCCGGATAGACCTCGTCGTGCCTACAGCTGGCCCACGCATTCGATCCGGCGACCGCGGCGAGCATCCGTGCGGGGTCTCGCTCGGCCGCTCGCTCGATGAATGAGGAAGCCTTCGAGCGAGCCATCGCCCGGGCGAGCTCCTCGTCGGGCAGGGCGAGAAGCTCCCGGGCACGCCGGCCGGGTGCGTCCTCGACCGCGTTCTCGATATGACCCGCGAGTGAGGCGACCAGCCAGGCCCGTCGCAGACACCCGGCGCACGCCCGCGGCCGCAGGGCCGAACTCATCGCTCGGGCCGCCTGCGCTTCTCGATCGCGTCCGAGACGTGCTGCTCGCTAATCCGCTCCTCGCCCGCGAGGTCGGCGATGGTGCGCGCGAGCTTCACACAGCGGTCCCAGCCGCGCGCGCTCAGGCCGAGCTGCCGGTGGGCCTCCTCGAGCACCCGCCGCGACGGGAGGTCCAGGTCACAGTGGCGACGAACCTCGGAGGGCGTCATCTCCGAGTTGGTCCGCCCCTCGCCGAGGCGCTCCTCCTGTGCGTGGCGGGCCCGGATGACCCGGTCGCGCACGGTACTCGAGTCCTCAGAATCCTCCTCGATCAGCTCCTCGGCCGGCGGCGGATCCACATGGAGGGTGATGTCGATGCGATCCGCGAGGGCCCCGCTGAGCTTCGCCAGGTAGCGGGTCACGGCGGCCGGATGACACTCGCATTCGCCCGAGTCCGGGCCGTTGCCGCACGGGCAGGGATTCGACGCCGCCACCAACATGAACCGGCAGGGAAGCGAGAGGGTCCCGGTTGTCCGGGTGACCGTGACCGCACCGTCCTCGAGCGGGATCCGAAGGGCCTCGAGCGCGTCGCGGCGAAACTCACCCAGTTCGTCGAGAAAGAGCACGCCCCGATGCGCCCGCGTGACCTCTCCGGGCCGCGGCGGCGTCCCTCCCCCGACCAGGGCGCGCCCGGACACGGTGTGGTGGGGCGCGCGAAACGGCCGACGCGTACGGGGCCCGCCGTTCTGCCCGCAGATGCCCGCGATCCGGGTCACCTCGATCACCTCGTTCGCGCTCAGCGGCGGCAGCAAGGACGGAAGCCGCTGCAGCGCCAGCGTCTTCCCGCCACCCGGCGGGCCGATCAGAAGCAGGCTGTGCGCGCCCGCCGCGGCGATCTCGAGGCAGCGGCGCAAGACCGGGTGACCGCGGAGGTCGGCGAGGTCCGGCATCTCCCCGTCGTCGGCAGGCGGCTCGCTCCGCGCCGCGGGGGCGATCTCACCCTCCGCGAGCTCCCTGAGCTGAGTCAGGTGCGCGACCGGCATCACGTCGATCCCCTCGACCAACGCCGCCTGGCTGGCGTCCTGAGGCGCCACCGCCACGCCGCGAAGCGCCCAGCCGCTGGCGCCCTCCGCCATCGCCAGCGCCCCGGGCGCCGGGCGTATCCCGCCGTCGAGCGCCAGCTCCCCGGCCATCGCGTAGTTGTCGACCACCGGCTTCGGGAGCTGACCCGTCGCAGCGAGAATGGCGGCTGCGATCGCCAGGTCGAAGCCCGGGCCGGCCTTGCGGACATCGGCCGGGGCGAGATTCACGGTGATCCGGTTGTCCGGATACCGAAATCCGCAGTTCTTCAGGGCCGAGCGAACCCGCTCCCTCGACTCGCGCACCGCTGCGTCCGGCAGCCCGACAATCGTGAATGAGGGAAGCCCGGCGCCGATGTCGACCTCTACATAGACCGGCTCGGCATCGACGCCGACCAGGGCGAACGTGCGGGCGAGCGCGAACATGCCGCGACGGTAGGTCCGGCGAGTTCGCGGCTGGCGCGCGGATCGTCACATTGCCGTCACCGAACCGTTGCGATGGATGCGCGCCGCGGGCGTGGGCGAGGGGCAGCGTGGGCCGTCGTGACCTTCGCCCGCCAACGCCTCGGCCGCGACGCCGAGCGGCTTGTCGCAACCCGCCTCGAGCGGGCCGGTTGGCGGATCGTCGGACGCAACGTGCAGCTTCCCTCGGGAGAGCTCGACATCGTCGCGCTGGAGGGCTCCACCCTGGTCTTCGTGGAGGTGAAGGCGGGACGCGCCGGCACCACGCTCGGCCCCGAGCGTCCGGCGCACGCGGTCGGCCGCCGCAAGCAGCTCAAGCTCAGAAGGCTCGCGCGCGAGTGGATCGCGAAGCGGCGAGGACCCTCAGGCGTCGCCGGCTACCGCTTCGACGTCGTCGGCGTCAGCCTCGGCGCGGATGGCCTCGCGGATGTCGATCACATCCGCTCCGCCTTCTGACCCTGGGAGCTCCTCGAACTCGCCCGCCGCTGAGTCCAGCCCGAGCTGGGAATAGGCCACCGATGCGAACGAGCGGCGGTGAAGCGGGCAGATCCCGTGACGCATGATCGCCTCCCGGTGTTCCGGAGTCGAGTAGCCGACATTGCCCTCGAAGCTCCACTCCGGGTAAAGAGGAGCGATCCGACGCATGTACCGATCCCGGGTCACCTTGGCGATCACCGAGGCGGCGGCGATCGCCGCGCTGCGGGCATCTCCGTCGATGATGCGCTCATGCTCGAGCTCGCAGGCGTGGAGGCGGAAGCCGTCGACCAGGCGCGTCGCGTCCACCCGGGCCACGGCGTGCATGCAGTCGGTGAGGGCCGCCATGTTGGAGACGTGCAGACCGTTCCGGTCGATGCAGCGCGGCGAGCGCACGGCGATCGAGACGCAGGCCGCCGCCCGGATCACGGCGGGATAGAGCTCCTCCCGCTCCTCCTCGGACTTCTGCTTGGAGTCGTCGAGGCGGGCCAGGGCGAGCCGCTCCGAGCGGCCGATCCGCTCTAGGTCGATCAGGACCCCGGCCGCGAGCAGCGGGCCGGCCAGGGAGCCGCGGCCGGCCTCATCAACGCCGGCGACGAAGCGGCGGCCGAAGGAGCGGTCGAACCGGAATAGGCGAGCTGCCGTGCGCCGCTTCCGCCGCTTCCTCGCAGAGCTAGAAGATCCCGATTCTGTCCGGAGGCCAGTAGGTGGCGAAGGCCTCGCCGATGATCCAGTCTCGCGGGACCGGTCCCCAGAAACGGCTGTCGTCACTCGAGCCACGGTTGTCGCCCATCATGAAGTAATGATCGGGCGGGATGGTGATCTGTTCCGGCAAATTGCAGGCTCCGCCTGGCGAACAGGAGTTGATGAAGCCCTCCTCGGCGACCTTTCCATTGACCACCGGGTGGCCGTTCTGGACGCTGAGGGTGTCCCCCGGTCCGGCGGCGATCCGCTTGATGAAGTTGACGTCTGACTTCTCCGGCGTTGGCTGGTCGCAGGCTGCCCCGCTCGAGCCCCCCGCCCCGGTTCGCGGATCGCCGCACTGACCGCCCGCGCCGCCCTCGGCCCCCTGGGGCGGGTGGAAGACGACGATGTCGCCGATCTTTGGGTCCTTGAAGTGGTAGACGAAGCGGTTCACCAGCACCCGCTGGCCGACGTCCAGGGTCGGCTCCATCGACTCGGAGGGGATCTGGTACGGCTTGACGATGAAGGCCTGAATCCCGAGCGCCAGGCCAAGCGCGAGCGCGACGATGACGACGAGCTCGAGGAGCGCGCCCTGGGTGCTGTTAGGGCGGGGGATTCTCAGTCTTCTGCCTCGCCGGGGGAGGCGTCCGCCTTCGCCTTGCGCTCCGGCTCCTGCTCGGCCTCCGCCGTCTCCCCACCATCTCCCGCGGGCGCTTCCTCCGCGGGCTGCTCCTCAGCGGGTTGCTCCCCGCCGGCGGCCTCCTCGCCCTCCTCCTCGGTGGGCTCGGTGACCTCCGCCTCCGCCTCGCTGACGGCGACGCCCTCCGCGTCAACGGCCTCCGCGTCCTCGGGGGCGACGACGATCTCGTCCTCGATGCCCCAGCGCCGCTCCGCGACCCGGGCGCGCTTGCCGACCTTGTCGCGGAGGTAGTAGAGCTTCGCCCGCCGGACATCGCCTCGAGCCGCCACCTCGAGCCTCTCGATCTTCGGCGAGTGCAGCGGGAACGTCCGCTCCACGCCGACGCCGAAGGACTGCTTGCGGACGGTGAAGGTCTCACGCGCGCCGCTGCCCTGTCGCTTGATGACGATGCCCTCGAAGACCTGGGTCCGCCTGCGGGTCCCCTCGACGACCTGGAAGTGCACGCGCACGCGATCGCCGGCGGCGAACCTGGGCCGCTGCTGAAGCGCTCGCTTCTCGAGGTCTTCGATGACTGTGCTCATGCGGTGGCGATCGTCGGGGCTTGGTCTGAGCGACGCCTAAACGGCGTAGGGAGCGGAGACTCAAAAAACTGCGCGTGCCGACGGCCCGCGCAGCAGCGCGAAATGCTAGCGGAGAAGCACTACTTGGCCCGCGTGCGCGACTGCTCCTGTCGCCACTCCCGGACGCGGGCATGGTCCCCCGAGAGCAGCACGTCCGGTACCTCCCAGCCGCGATAGCTGGCCGGCCGGGTGTAGTGCGGATACTCCGGCGCCCCCTGGAGGGCCTTGCTGTAGGACTCCTCGACTGCGCTCTCCACGTCTCCGAGGGCGCCGGGCAGCTTGCGCAGCATGGCGTCGCAGATCACCATCGCGGGCAGCTCGCCCCCGGCCAGCACGTAGCGGCCGATCGAGATCGTCTCGTCCGCGAGGTGCTCGGCCACGCGCTCGTCAAAGCCTTCGTAGCGACCGCAGAGCAGGGCGATGTGATCCTCCTCCGCGAGCTCGGCGGCGAGAGCCTCGTCGAAGAGTCGTCCGGACGGGGCGAGCGCGATCTTGCGGACTCGGTCGCGCTCCGAGCCGTAGGCCGCCTCCAGCGCAGCATCGACCACGTCGACCCGCATCACCATCCCGGCCCCTCCTCCGTACGGCGCGTCGTCGACCTGTCCGGCACTCAGCGGGGTCGTCTCGCGGTAGTTGTGGAAGCGCAGCTCGCTCCCCTGGGCGAGCGCGTTGGACACGTGGCGCTGGCGCAGGAACCAGTCGAAGTGCTCCGGGAACAGCGTGAAGACGTCGAGCTTCAACTAGTCAAGTATGTCGACGACCACGCGCTTCTCCTCGCGGGTCGCCGCGGCCTTCATCACGGAGCGGAGCGCGTTGGCGACTCGCCCGCCGCGGCCGATCACACGTCCGAGATCGTCCTCCGCCACCTCGACCTCGAGCACGACCTCGCCGTCGATCTCCTCGATCTCGTTGACCTTCACCGCATCGGGGTCGGCGACGAGCGACCGGGCGAGGAACTCAAGCAGCTCGCGCACCGGATCCCCGACCCAACCTCTAGCTACCGGTCGACTCGATGCCCTTGGTGCGGAGCAGGGTCGCGACCGTCTTCGTCGGGCGTGCCCCCTTCTCCAGCCAGTGCTTCGCACGATCCTCGTCGATCACGATCAAGGAGGGGTCGGGCTGCGGGTTGTACTGGCCGATCGTCTCGATCGTGCGACCGTCGCGCGGCGAGCGCTGGTCGGCGACGACGACCCTCCAGATTGGATTCTTCTTGCTCCCGACCCTGCGAAGTCGAATTCTCACGGACATGCGGCGGCGGAGGTTAGACGATTGCTTAGCGCTAACCGATCAGCGCATGCCCCGCATCAGCTGCTGCGGGTCCGGCATCTTGCCCTCGGAGAGCTGCTTCATCAGCTTGTTCATCTGGCCGAACTGCTTGACGAGCCGGTTGACCGCCTGGACCGTCGTTCCGGAGCCCGTGGCGATCCGCTTGCGGCGGGAGCCGTTGATCTCCGTGGGGTGAGCGCGCTCGTATGGAGTCATCGAGAGGATGATCGCCTCGATCCGGTCGAGCTCGCGCTCGTCGACCTGACCCATCCCCCGCATCGCCTTGCCCATGCCGGGCATCATCTTCATCAAGTTGCCGAGCGGCCCCATCCGGCGGACCTGCTTCATCTGCTGGAGGAAGTCCTCGAGCGTGAACTGTTGCTTGCGGATCTTCCGCTCGAGGTCGGCCGCCTGGTCCTCGTCGAACTCGCCCTGGGTCTTCTCGATCAGCGACATCACGTCGCCCATGCCGAGGATTCGACCCGCCATGCGGTCGGGGTGGAAGCGCTCCAGCTCGTCGAGCTTCTCGCCGGTCGAGGCGTAGATGATCGGCTTGCCGGTGACGGCCCGGACCGAGAGCGCCGCGCCGCCCCGGGCGTCGCCGTCGAGCTTGGTCATCAGGACTCCGTCGAAGTCGGCTGTCTCGGCGAAGCTCTCCGCGACGTTGACCGCGTCCTGCCCAGTCATCGCGTCAACCACCAGCAGTACGTCGTGGGGCTTGGTCACCTTGCGCACCTTGGCGAGCTCCTCCATCAGCTCCTGGTCGACGTGCAGGCGGCCGGCGGTGTCGACGATCAGGGCGTCCCGGTTGTCCTGGACCGCCCGGTCGCGCGCCCAGCCGGCGACCTTGACGGCGTCCGTCTCACCGGGCTGGGAGTAGACGTGGGCGTTCGCCTGGGCGCCAAGCTTCTCGAGCTGCTCGACCGCCGCGGGGCGCTGCAGGTCGCAGGCGGCGAGGGACACGTCGCGGTGCTCCTTGGCGAGCAGCTTGGCGAGCTTCGCGCAGGCGGTCGTCTTGCCCGAGCCCTGGAGGCCGGCCATCAGGATCACGGTCGGTCCGCTCGGCGCGAAGACGAGATCGCGCCCTGCGCCGCCCATCAGCGCGGTGAGCTCGTCGTTGACCGCCTTGATCACCGTTTGGCCCGGATTGAGCGCCTCCGAGACCTCCTCGCCCGCGAGCCGCTCCCGCAGCGCAGTCGTGAAGTCCTTCACCACCTTGAAGTTGACGTCGGCCTCGAGCAGCGCGAGCCGCACCTCGCGCAGCGCCTTGTTGACGTCGTCCTCGGAGAGCTTGCCGCGCGAACGCACGTCGGAGAGCACGCCCTGTAGGCGATCTGAGAGCTGGTCGAACATCGCCGAGTGAGCTTAGGGGCTCTGACTCAGGGGCAGCGGTCGAGGCGCGCGGTGAGCGGATCGGCCGCCCGGCCTCGCGCATCCGCGTTCGGCCGGCAGCTGCGCGCCCGACGCTTGCGGCCGCCACCCCTCTTGCGGGTCCGGGCATCCGGCCGCGCGCCCGCGGCGGCGCGGTAGCCGAGCAGGTATGGCGTCGGGTCTACCGGGGTACCGAAGTGCCGCACCTCGAAGTGAAGGTGTGGCCCGGTGGAACGGCCGGTTGAGCCGACGTAGCCGATGGTCTGACCGCCGACGACCCGCTGGCCCGCGGAGGCGGCGATCACCGACATGTGCGCGTACCAGCTCTCGAAGCCGAGGCGATGGCTGACCACGACGAGGTTGCCGTACCCGCCCGTGTTGAGACCGGCGAACGAGACGACCCCCACGCCGCCGGCGTGGATCGGGGTCCCCTTCGGCACCGGGAAGTCGAGGCCGGTATGCCAGCGCCCCGGCGGAATGAAGCCGAAGCCGTCGCCGACCGGCCCCGGCGCGGGTTGGAAGAAGCGAACGGGTCCGATCGGAGTGGCCGTGACGGTCTGCTTCCCGCGCAGCGCACTGATCGTCGCTGGGCCCGCGACGCCGTCGACCGCGACGTGTGCCGCCGTCTGGAAGCTCCGCACCGCTTGCTGTGTATTGGGGCCGAAGCCGCCGTCGAAGCCGCGCGGCTCGAAGCCGCGCTCATGAAGCAGGAACTGCAGCGCGGCCACGTCCCAGCCGCGTTGGCCGATGTGCATGGGGCGCTTTCCGAGCTTCGGCTTGCCGCGCTTGCCGAGGGCGGCGCGCGTCTGGGGCCCGGCGACCCCGTCGACGGTGAGCCCATGCTGCGCCTGGAACGTGCGGACGGCCTGCTGCGTCCACGGTCCCGTGATGCCGTCGACCGGATGCGGGTAGAGCCCGAGCCCACTCATCGCGACCTGCAGCGCCGCCACGTGGGCGCTGCCGGCGCTCGCTGCCGCTGGCGCGGCCAGCGCCACCGCCGCGATCGCCCCGAGCAGGGCAAGGAATCTGAAGCCTCGGATTGGCACGTGACCAGCGTCCCCCGAAAATCCGGTAGGGCTGCGATGCCTCTTGCACGCGGGGTAACCCCGGTTGACCTCACGTTAGACGGCGGCTGCTCAGCTTCGCGTCCGCCGCCGCCTATCTACTCGATCAGCGCTCGGGCGAACTCCTTGGCGTCAAACGGGCGGAGGTCCTCGAGCGACTCGCCGATCCCGATCAGCTTCACCGGGATGCCGAGCTCTGATGCGATCGCCAAGGCCACCCCGCCCTTGGCGCTGCCGTCGAGCTTGGTGAGGACGGCGCCGGTCACGTCAACGGCGTTGGCGAACTCCTGCGCCTGGCGGACGCCGTTCTGGCCGGTGGTCGCGTCGATCACGATCAGCGTCTCCTGGGGAGCGTCGGGGATCCGCTTGCCGATCACCCGCCGCACCTTGGCGAGCTCCTCCATCAGGTTGCCGTGGGTATGGAGCCGCCCAGCGGTGTCACAGATCACCACGTCGGCGCCGCGTGCCTCCGCCGCGGCCACGGCGTCGAAGGCGACCGCGCCCGGGTCGCCTCCCTCCGAGCCGCGGACGATTTGGGTGCCGGCACGATCGGCCCACTCGGCGAGCTGGTTGACAGCCGCCGCGCGATAGGTGTCGGCGGCCGCGACGATCACGTCCAGGCCGAGCTCCTTCTGGAGGTGCCAGGCGATTTTGCCGATCGTGGTCGTCTTGCCCGTGCCGTTCACCCCGACGATCATCAGGACGGAGGGCCGTTCGCGCAGGTGGATGCGCCCGCTCTCCTCTCCCTGGGGCGAAGCCGTCTCCGCCAGCACCTCGATCAGTCGGTCCCGCATTGCCTCTCCGCCGCTCAGCTCACCGGCCTCCACCTCGTCCTCGAGGCGCCTGACCACCGCGGCGGTGGTCTGGGCCCCGACGTCTGCGAGGATCAGCGCCTCCTCGAGGTGCTCCCAGGTCTGCTCGTCGATCCGCTCGGTGAAGCTCGAGGAGAGCTCGGCCGACAGGGCCTGTCGGCTTCGCGAAAGCCCCTCCCGAAGGCGACGAAAGACCCCGGCCCGCTCCTCTGGGGCCTCCTCTACCGCGATCTGGCGGTCACCGAGATCGAACGCGTCCTGCCAGCTGCTGGCCATGGCGGCGCAGCCTAGCGGCGCCGACCGTTGCTCCCGTCCGGTGATCCGGCATAGAGTCGAACGGCAGTCTCGACGGGACCCGCTCAACTAGGGGCTTAAAGCCGCGGTCCCAAAAACGAATGGAGGAGTGCATGTTCAGTGAAGGGACGAAGCCGCGCGTTCGGCGGCCCAGCGCAGCGATGATCGTGGCCTGCCTGGCGTTGTTCGTGGCGCTTGGCGGCGCAAGCTATGCGGCGGTCAAGCTCAAGCCGGGCAGCGTCAAGACCAAGACCATCAAGAACGGGGCCGTCAAGGAGGCGAAGATCGCTAACGGCGCCGTGACGGAGCCGAAGATCGCAAACGGGGCGGTGAGCGCCGCGAAGCTCGCGGCGGGCGCCATCGGAGCCGAGAAGGCTGTCGCCTCCGGCACGGCGACCAACAGCGGGAGCCAGGGCTTGGGCGCCAACGTTTGCGCCCTGTTCAACCTCAGCGCTCCGGGCGTGCAGCCTGGGGACGTCGTGGCGATCACGCCGACGCTTGATCTCAGCGCCACGCCGGGAGCGATTGCCGACGTCGACTATGACGGCACGGCGGTTCCAGCTGCAGGACAGCTACAGGTGCGCGTCTGCAACGCGTCCACGCCGTACACGGTGAACGTGGGGCAGCTCAAGGTCGACTGGGTCGCGTTCCGCTGAGTTAGCTGCACGCGGAGAGGGCGGCGCCTCGGCGCCGCCCTCTCTACATCCGGCGCGCGATGTGAGATATGGGTGAATGCGCCAGTCGAGCGGCCATCTCTCCTGGGCGACCCTCTCGGCCCTGGTCACCCGCGGTGCAGCGTGCGTCTGCTGCGGCAGTCGTGAGGACCTCGTGGCGCACCACAAGCTTCCGCGACGCTACGGTGGCCTGGACCTCCTTGAGAACCTCGAACCCGTCTGCCGGAGCTGCCATCCGGCCGTCGAGCTGGAAGCCGTCGAGCGAGCGAAGCTCGTCTGGGAGCGACCGGAGTGGCCCGACCGACCGCGTCGCCCTCGGCGGCGCCCGGTGCTGCGCCGCCCGTACTAGGAGCTACGCGGTCCTAGGCGGCGGCTTCGGCGGCCTCCGGCTCGCCGGGGAGCGTCTCGAGCTCGTCGCGTGGCAGCTTGCGCGAGACGACCTTGGTGATCCCGTCGTTTCCCATGCTGACGCCGTAGAGGATGTCCGCGGCGTCCATCGTCCGCTTCTGGTGGGTGACGACGATGAACTGCGAGCGCTCCGCGAAGCGGCGCACGAGGCGGAGGAAGCGGTCGATGTTGATGTCGTCGAGGGCGGCCTCGACCTCGTCCAGGATGTAGAAGGGGCACGGCCGCGCCATCAGCACGGCGAAGACGAAGGCCAGCGCGACCAGCGACTTCTCGCCGCCGGAGAGCAGCGATAACCTGCGCGTCGACTTGCCCGCGGGCGTCACCTCGATCTCGACACCGCCGTCCTCGGCGGGCGGGGCGAGCTCCCCGACCTCGTCGTCCCCCTCATCGTGTTCGGGCTGCTGCCCCGCGAAGGGACGCGGCGCGCCGCCGACGTCCACCCGGCGCAGCCGGCCGCGGCCCCCCGGGAAGAGCTCGGCCACCATCTCCTCGAAGCCGCGGGCCGTCGCCTCGAAGGTCTCCTCGAAGGCCGCGGCGATCTCCCTGTCGGTGCGGCGGATCAGCGCGCGCAGCTCGGTGATCGCCTTCTCCAGGTCCTTGCGCTGCTCGGCGAGCTCGGTGACGTGCTCGCGCGCCTCCTCGTACTCCCGCTTCGCCAGCGGATTGACCGGGCCGATCTGCTCGCGGTTGCGCTGCAGCCTCGCCAGCCGCGCCTCGATCGACTCGCGCTCCTCGTCAGCAAGCGGGGCATCCGCCGCGCTCAGCTGCTCGCCGAGCGCCTCCCCCAGGCGTCCGAGCTCGGCGGAGCTCTCGTCGCGCTGGCTGCGCAGCTGTGTGGCCTCGACCTCGGCGACCGTCATCGCCTCGCTCGCCTCACGCAGCTCGCTCTGCAGCCCAAACTCCTGCTGGGAGCACTCGCGGAGCTCCGCAGCGACGTCGGCGCCGTCCCCGTCCTCGGCCTCGGCGAGGGTCGCTGCGTGCGTCTCGAGCCTCCCTCCAAGCAGGAGCAGCGCCTCGCGGACACGGCTGAGCGCCGGCAGCGTCTCCTCCTCGAGTGAGATGCGCCGCGCCAGCTCCTCCCGGTCGCGGAGGCGCTTCTCCTTGGCGCGCTCGGAGGCCTCGGCATGACGGCGCTCGGCGGCGAGCTCCGCTTCCAGCTTGGCGCGCTTGATCGCGCCGGATCCCGTGCCCTCCTCGTCGCTGCGTTCGGCATGGCGCTCGGCGAGCCAGGCGGTGCGGCTGGCCTCCTCGGCGGCCTGGTCGAGCTCCCGGCGGGCGTCCCGAAGAGCGAGCTGTGCCTCCTCCTCGCGCCGCGTTGCCTCCGCGAGCGCGGACTCGGCGCGCTCGAGGTCGCGGTTCGCGCGCTCCCCGGTCTGCTCGCGCTGGGCGAGCCGCGCGGCGAGCTCCTCGCGCTCGGAACGCGCGGCGAGGGCGGGGTCGGTCCCCTCGCGTGGAAGCCTGCGAATCTCTCCCGCCCGCGCGTCGTAGCACTCACCGTCGGCAGTGACCGCAACGCCCCCGAAACCGTCGGCCAGATCCTCCAGGTCGTCGACCAGCCATGCATCGGCAAGCAGGCGCGCGGTGATCGGCCCGGCCTCGCCTTGAGTCTCGATCAGGTCGAGGAGGCGGCGTGCTCCGTCCTTTGGCGGCTCGGAGGCCGCTACGGATGAAGGGGCGGAGATCAGCGCCCGCGCGGCGCCTTCGGCGCCGGCGAGCCGCTCCCGGCCCTCGCCGATCGAGCCGACGATCGAGGCGCGCAACCGCTCACCGAGCACGGCGGAGACCGCCCGCTCGAGGCCCGCCCCGGTCTCGATCAGGCCGGCGAGCGCCTCGTGATCACCCTCAACCGTCGCGGCGGCGAGTTTCGCCTCGACCGCCGCCAGCTCTCCAGCCAGCGCCGCCTTGCGCTCCGCCGCCTTCCGCGCCTCGGCCCGAGCTCCCTCGTGGATCTGGGTCGCCCGCCGAAGAGCGGCGCTCGCCGCCTCCTCTGCCTCCTGAAGCGGTCCGAGCGCCGCCTTCGCATCGGCACGCCGGCGCTCCGCCTGATCGGCCTCCTGGCGCAATCGGGCACCCTCCTCGGACAGGTCGGCACCGAGCTTGGCGAGCTCGCCCTCCAGCTCGGCGATGCGGCTCGCGGTCGCATCCTCGTCGGGCTCCGTGTCGAGAGCTGCGAGTCGCAGCTGTCGCTCGCCGAGCGCGGCGCGCAGGTCGCGTTCGGCGATCTCCAGCGACTCCGCCCGAGCACGGACGCGCTCGGTGGCGGCGCTGGCCTCCGCGATCGCCTCCCCGTGCCGTCGTCGATCTTCCTCGCCGGTGGCGATGCGCTCCTCGATCGCCGTCCGGCGAGCGCGAACCTCCTCGAAGCGCTTCTCGACCGAATCGCGCTTGGCCCGAACCTCGGCCAGCTTCGCCTCGGCGGAGGCGAGCTGCTCCTGCTGAGCGCGCAAAGCGTCCGCCACGATCCGCGCCCGCAGCTCGTTCGACTCGCGTTCGAGCTTCGCGGTCCGCTCCGCCGCCTCCGCCTGCCGCTTCAGGGGCCGCAGCCGGGAGCGGGCCTCGCGCTCGACATCCATCGCCCGGTCCAGGTTGTCGCGGGTTCGGTCGAGCTTGAGCTGCGCGTGGTGGCGGCGCTTGCGGTGCTTACCGAGGCCGGCGGCCTCCTCGATCAGCAGCCGACGATCCTTCGGCTTCGAGTGCACGATCTGCTCGATCCTCCCCTGGCTGATCACCGAGTGGGCCTCGCGGCCCATGTTCGTGTCGGCGAGTGCCTCGACGATGTCCACGAGGCGGCAGCGGGCGCCGTTCAGGCGATACTCGCCCTCGCCGCTTCGCTCGATGCGGCGTGAGATCGAGATCTCGGAGAACTCGCTGGCGGCGCGGCCCTCGGCGTTGTCGATCACCACCTCGACCTCCGCGAAGCGGCGCGGCGACTGCCCGCTGCCGCCCGCGAAGATCACGTCGCGCATCTGCTGTCCGCGCACCGCGGTCGGGCTCTGCTCGCCGAGCGCCCAGAGCACGGCGTCGGTGATGTTCGATTTGCCGGAGCCGTTCGGGCCGACGATCACACTGACGCCCGGCGAGAAGGTCAGCCGGGTGCGGTCGGGGAAGGACTTGAAGCCCTTCAGGTTGATGGCCTTCAGATACATCGAGCTCGCAAGGGTCGCAAAGGATCTGAAGCGTCGCGGGTAGCCCGGACGGTTTGATTAAACGGGTTGCGTCTCCAGCACTAGACGGGTCGCGCCTAGCGGCGCGCCCTCGCATGATCGGCGCACCCTCGAATCAACTGCGCAGTTCCTCGAGCGCCCGCCGCGCCGCCGCCTGCTCCGCCTCCTTCTTGCTCCTTCCGGAGCCGGTGCCGACCTCATCCCCGCCGACGGTCGCCCGAACCTCGAAGCGGCGCTCGTGTGGCGGACCCTCCTCGCCGGTCACCTCGTAGCTGACGGTCGCGCCGTCCCGCGCGAGTCGCTCCTGTAATTCGGATTTGAAATCGAGGCGCTCGCGCGTGGCCTGTTCGATCTCCTCGTTGAACGCCTCGACCACGGCCTTCGAGGTGGGCTCGAACCCGTTCGAGAGGTAGCAGGCGCCGATCACGGCCTCGCAGACCGACGCGAGCGTGCGCTCGGAGGCCAGCAGCGTCTCCACCGGTAGGCCGTCCCCTTCCTCGGGGGCCCGGTCCACGAGCATCTCCGGGAGCCCGAGCTGGCGCGCCACCTCGGCACAGGCCCGCCCGCTCACCGCCTGGTTGAGGATCTTGGTGAGCTCACCGATGTCGGCCTCCGGATGCTGGGTGAAAAGCAGGGCGGCGACGGAAAGGCCGAGCACGCTGTCCCCGAGGAAGGCGAGCCGGCCGTAGGAGTTCGTGCGGGTCTCGACCCAGGATGAATGAGAGAGGGCCTGCCGGCGCAGCTCTTCGGGGGCCTCCGCGAACAGCTCCGCCAGGGAGGCGGTGGCGGATGTCATGGGCTCAGGTCGGAGCTCCTCCTAAGCGGTCGGTACGCGAGCGGTGACGAAGTCGACGGCGTCCCCGACTGTCTCGATCTGGGCCGCTTCCTCCTCGCTCACCCTGATCCCGTAGCGGTCCTCGAGCTCCATGACCAGCTCGTAGAGGTCGAGCGAATCGGCGTCGAGATCCTCGCGGAACCGGGTGTCCGGCTGGATCCGCTCGGGAGCCACCTCGAGCTCAGTGCTGAGGTGGTCCCGGACGAGCTTCATGACCTCGTCGCGCTCCATCGCGGCC
>DATFOK010000115.1:0-24062 GCA_035265665.1 Solirubrobacterales bacterium
ACCCCGACGGACACGCAAACGCGGTCGAGCGCGACTCCGAGGATGGCGGCACATGGGAGGTCGAGGTGAGGAAGGCCGACGGCAGCACGGTCGACGTACGCCTCGACCAGAACTACCAGCTGGTCGTCGCAGAGACCGACAGCGAGGACGAGGGAGGTAACTAGATGGAAGCCCGGGCGATCAAGCGCGCGGGGGCTGCGATGGCGAGCGTCGCCATCCTGCTCCCCGCGCTCGCCGGGTGCGGCTCGTCCGGGGATGAGCCCACGTCCGGGGGGCAACCCGGCAGCAACACCTTTCCGCAGTCGACTGAGCCGGCCAACGTGGACCCGGACGACTTCACGACCGAGATTGGCAATCCCTATTTCCCGCTCCCGGTCGGCGCGCAGTGGCGTGTCCGTGTCACCAACCAGGAGGGGGCCGTCCAGCACCAGGTGATCACGGTCACCGACCGAACCAAGCGGATCGCCAACGGCGTCGAGGCGCGCGTCGTCCACGACGTGGTCCGCGAGGACGGCAAGCCGGTCGAGGTGACCGACGACTGGTACGCGCAGGACTCCGAAGGCAACGTCTGGTACTTCGGGGAGGACACGGTCTCCTTCGATCACGGCAAGCCGGACCGCAGTGGCTCCTTCGAGGCGGGCGTGAACGGAGCGGACGCCGGGGTGATCATGGCCGCTCGTCCCGAGGCCGGCTTGACCTACCGGGAGGAGTACTACAAGGGTCATGCCGAGGACCGCAGCCGGGTCCTCGCGCTCGACCAGCAGGCCGAGGTGCCCTTCGGCCACTTCACGGATGTCCTGCTGACGGAGGACTACACGCCGGTCGAGCCCGACGTGCTCGAGTTCAAGCTCTACGCGCGGGGGATCGGCCAGGTCCTGGCGCAGACCGTCTCCGGGGGCTCGGACCGCGAGGAGCTGATCAGCTTCACGAAGTAGGGGCCCGCTAGTTGTTCGGCAGCGAGGAGCCCGCGAAGAAGAAGAACCAGGCCTCGAAGGCAAGCACTCCGGCAACGGCGCAGATCACCACTACCCGCTCGACGCCGCCGATGCCGTACTTGCGCTGCACCGCGTCGTCGCGCTCATCGCGCATGCTGCGCAGCCAGGGTGAGGTCTGGCGGGCGACGGCCGGGCGCCCGGTGAGCTCGTCGTACTTGTTGTTGAGCCAGGTGAGCAGGAAGCCGAGGGCGAAGACCGTCACCGCGAGTATCGCGATGACGGCGAACACCGCGGTCATGCTCAGGTTGTTGAGGCTGCCCTGCACCTTGGAGCCGACCCAGACCGCGAACAGCGGCGCCCCGGTCCAGAGATTGACAGAACAGAGTGCCGAGGCGGTGACGAGACCGATCTTCTTCAGCGCCATCGCACCGCCGTACGTTACCTACGGGGCAGTAGCTTTGCGTCGGTCCCGCGGCCGGCGCGGCTCCAGCCTCACGGCCTAGCCTTGGGGTCTGTGAGCGCACCGTCCGTCACGCCCGGCGATCTCGATACCTGGCGCCAGCTTCCCACCGCTCAGCGCCCGGACTGGCCAGACGCCGCGCACCTCCGCGCAGTCGAGGCCGAACTGGCGGAGCAACCACCGTTGGTCTTCGCCGGCGAGTGTGACCAGCTCAAGGACCGGCTGGCGGCCGTGGCCCGAGGCGAGGCATTCGTCCTTCAAGGGGGCGACTGCGCGGAGACATTCTCCGGATCGACCGCCGACGCCGTGAACAGCAGACTGGAGACCCTGCTGCAGATGGCGGTCGTGCTGACCTACGCGGCGAGCGTCCCCGTGGTCAAGATCGGTCGAATGGCGGGGCAGTTCGCCAAACCCAGATCGCGTCCGACGGAGAGGCGCGATGGGGTGGAGCTCCCCACTTACCGCGGGGAAGCCGTCAACGGCCTCGAGTTCACGCCCGAGGCGCGCCGCCCGGACCCCGAGCGGCTGCTCCGGGCGTACCACTGTGCGGCGGCAACGCTGAATCTCTGTCGAGCGTTCACGAGCGCGGGCTACGCCGACCTGCACGAGGTGCACGCCTGGAACCAGGACTTCGTCGCGGAGAGTCCGGCCGGCCGGCGTTACGAGCAGATCGCCGGCGAGATCGACCGTGCGCTCTCATTCATGAGGGCCTGCGGCGTCGACACGGAAGAGCTCCACGGCGTGGAGCTCTACTCGAGTCACGAGGGGCTCCTCTTGGAGTACGAGCGGGCGCTGACCCACATCGACAGCCGCGCCGGACAGCCATACGACCTCTCCGCGCATCTGGTGTGGATTGGCGAGCGCACCAGGGACCTCGGCGGCGCGCACGTGGAGTTCTTCCGACAAATCCGAAATCCGATCGCCGTGAAGCTCGGCCCGGCGGCCTCTCCCGACGACGCCGTCTCGTTGATCGAACGGCTGAATCCCGACCGGGAGCCCGGGCGGCTCACCTTCATCACCCGGCTCGGCGCCGACAAGGTCGGGGACCTCTTGCCGCCGCTTGTGGAGACGATCACCGAGCTCGGCTCGCCGGTCGCGTGGATCTGCGATCCCATGCACGGGAACACTTTCGAGGCTCCTAGCGGGCACAAGACCCGCCGGCTGGATGACGTTCTGGATGAGGTGGCCGGCTTCTTCGAGGTCCACCGAGCGCTGGGCACCCATCCGGGCGGCATACACGTCGAGTTCACTCCCGATGACGTGACCGAATGTGTCGGCGGGGGCCACGAGATCGTCGAGACGGACCTGCAGCAGCGCTACGAGACGGCGTGCGACCCGCGGCTGAATCGTCGCCAGTCGCTCGACCTGGCCTTCATGGTCGCCGAGCAGTACCGGGTCCAGTCCTAACACGCGGCCGTGGAATCGCTCATCTAGCGCCGCGGCTCGAGCACCAGGTCGATCGCGGTCAGGCGATCGTTCTTGACCGTGCAGCCCATCACGGCGAACCGCTTCCCCTTGATCTCGACCAGCACGCCGGGCGCGCCGTTGACGATCGCGGGCCGTGCGTAGGGGGCGAACGCCCGGCCGCCGCGGAGCGCACTCCTGGCGACCTCCTCGGCACCGACAGTGGGCGGACGCGCCCTCGGGTCGCCCTCGACGGTGTGGACCCGGAAGACGACGTCCGGGTCGAGCACGTCCATCAGCGCCTCGAAGTCTCCGGTGCGAGCCGCCGCGAGGAACGCATCGACCACCCGCCGCTGCTCGGCGACGTCGGCGTCGCTGGGCGGCACCGAGCCCCGTACCCGCCGGCGGGCGCGGCTGGCGAGCTGTCGGGCGGCATCCGGGGAGCGGCCGGCGATCTCGCCGATCTCACTGAAAGGGACGCCGAACATGTCGTGGAGGACGAACGCGACGCGCTCGGCTGGGGAGAGGTTCTCGAGCACCACCAGCATCGCGAGACCGATCGAGTCGGCGAGCTCTGCCTCCTGGGCGGGGTTCTCCTCAGTTGACTCGCTGACGATCGGCTCGAGGTGGTCGTCGGGCTGCTCGCGCCGAGCCTTTCGCGCGCGCAGCATGTCGAGGGAGACGCGGCCGACGACCGTGGTCAGCCAGGCGCGCAGGTTCTCGACCTGCTCGGAATCGGTTCGGCTCAGCCGCAGCCAAGCCTCCTGGACGGCGTCGTCGGCCTCACCCGTTGAGCCGAGCATTCGATAGGCCACCGCACGCAGATGGGGGCGATGGCGCTCGAATTCCTCGGCCAGCAGTGTGTCGTCGGTCACGGTCGGTCACGTCCTCTCAGTCGGATCCGTCAACCGGGTGACGAACCAAACGCGGCCGGTGTGACGTCGGTCACATTGGGTTGACACAAGATCATCTTGAACAAGATTATTGCTAACTTGCAAGCAATGGTCGCCCGAAAAGGAGGAAGTCGTGGCTCGTAAATGGTGGACCTTGATCGTCGTCTCGGTGGCGACCTTCATGCTCCTGCTCGACATCACCGTGGTCAATGTCGCGCTGCCGTCCATTCGCGACGACCTCGGCGCAAGCTTCAGTGACCTGCAGTGGGTTGTGGATGCCTACGCGCTCACGCTCGCGGCCCTGGTGCTGACCGCCGGCGCTCTGGCTGACCGGTTCGGCCGGCGGCGATTGTTCGCCTGGGGGCTTGGGATCTTCTCCGCAGCCTCGCTGCTCTGCGCACTGGCGCCGGATCCGACCTTCCTGAACGTCGCCCGTGCGCTTCAGGGCGTGGGTGGCGCGGTGATGTTCGCCGTCTCTCTGGCCCTGGTCGCGCAAGAGTTCCCCGCCGGACGCGAGCGCGGCACGGCGATGGGCCTCTACGGCGCCACGATCGGCGTGGCCGTCGCGATCGGGCCGCTCGTTGGCGGGGCGCTCACCGACAGCCTCGGCTGGGAGTCGATCTTCTACCTCAACGTGCCGATCGGCATCGCCGCGATTGCGGTCACCTATCTGAAGCTGCGCGAGAGCCGCGACCCGAACGCGACCCGCGTCGACTGGGCGGGAGTCGCGACCTTCAGCGCGTCTCTCTTCGTGCTCGTCCTGGCGCTGGTCCGCGGCAATGACGAGGGCTGGGGGAGCACGCTGATCGTCTCGCTGTTCGCCGCCTCCGGTGCGCTGCTGGCGGCCTTCGTCGCGATCGAGAGCCGCGTCAAGGAGCCGATGCTTCCGCTCGGACTCTTCAAGCGGCCGTCGTTCACCGGAGTTCAGTTGGCGGCATTCGCCGTCTCTGCGTCGGCCTTCGCGCTCTTCCTCTACCTCACGCTGTATCTCCAGAACTACCTGGGCTACTCGCCGCTGGAGGCGGGTCTGCGCTACCTGCCGCTGACGCTGGTGAGCTTCTTCGCTGCCCCGGTCGCAGGGGCTCTGCTGTCGCGTGCCCCCGCGCGATTGATGATGAGCGGGAGCCTGGCCGTCGCGGGGCTCGGCCTGCTGCTGATGTCGGGCATCGATGCCCAGTCCGAGTGGACGACCCTGCTCGGCGGCTTCCTCGTCCTGGGTGCGGGCGTCGGATTCCTCAACCCGGTGATCGCGGACGTCGCGCTCAGCGTGGTGCCGAAGGAGCGGAGCGGCATGGCCGCGGGCATCAACGACACGTTCCGCCAGGTCGGTGTCGCGGTCGGCGTGGCCGTGTGGGGCGCAATCTTCGTCGGCCAGGGCGCGTCCAAGGTGAGCGAGCTCACCGCGGGGACGCCGGTGGCGAGCGGCGATAACCCCCGCCAACTGGTCGAGGCCATGTCCTCGGGCAGCCTCAATCAGGCCCTGTCGGCGGTGCCCCCACAGTCCCAGCAGGCGGTTTCGAACGCGGCCCACGAGGGCTTCCTCGCCGGACTCAACGACGTGCTCACCCTCGGCGGGTTGCTCTGCCTCGCCGGCGCGGCGCTGGCCCTCTGGCTGGTACGCGAGCGGGAGATCGAGCGCGAGCCGATCGAGGCGGAGAGCGAGCGGGAGCCTGAGACCGTCCCGCAGGCCGCCGCGGCCTGACCCAGGTCTTTCCTCCCCTCAGAACGAGGCGGGCCCTTGACGGGGCCCGCCTCTTGGCTGTCGGAAGCATGAGCGAGTAGCGCGCTAGCTTGAACCGGTGAACCGCCAGGCGATCCTCCGGGAGACCTATCGGGCTTTCAACGACCGGGACATCGACGCCGTTCTCGAGGTCATGCACCCTAACGTCGACTGGCCAAACGCTTGGGAGGGAGGCCGGGTCGTCGGCCGGGACGCGGTTCGCGACTACTGGACCCGGCAGTTCAAGCAGATCTCGAGCAAAGTCGAGCCGGAGTCATTCACCGAGGAGCCGAACGGCGCGATAACCGTCGAGGTCCACCAGATCGTCCACGACGCGAAATCCGGGGAGCTGCTCACGGACTCGCGGGTCCGGCACCGGTACCGGTTCGACGAGGAGGGGCAGGTGACGCGGATGGAGGTACTGGAGGCCTAGCCGACGCTGTCGACGGGCCCTTCCGGGCGCCCGCATCCGGGCATACCATCGCCACGAATGAATGAATCCATGCTCGGTCAGGTTCGCCAGGCGGCGGCTTCGCTGAGCCCTCTTGACTACGCCGCGACCGTCGCGCTGGTGGCGATCTACGGGATAGGCACGAGCCTCGATGAGGGGCCTAAGACGAGCCTGGACTTCTACCGCGCCGCCGCGACGGTGATTCCAACTTTGTTGGTGGCCGTGGCGATCCAGGGGCGCGTCCTGGAGCTCTCATCGAAAGTCACCTTCCCGCGGCGCTACCGAACCGTGCTGCTCGCGGTCGTGGTGTTCGGCGGGGAGACTGGCGCGCTGATGACGATCGCCAGAGAGAAGACGAACTGGGCGGCACACTTGTACGTCTACCTGGCCCTGGTTTCGCTCGGCCTCCTGCTTCTGTACCTCGCCCTCGTGGGTCCCGAGCGCTTCGCCAAGCGGAATGACTCGAGCGATGAGAGCGACTGACGGGCGCCGTTAGGAGATCCGGGTGTAGACCAGGTCGAAGTCGGTCTTCCAGCCGTCGCCCTCGTCGAGCTCCCAGCGTCCCTCGATCCGGTTGCCGTCGTCGGAGAGCGTCGCGGTGAAGCGCTGCGAGGACGGCTCGCCCTCGCGCCAGAGCTTCCACTCGCCGTTGCCGATGGTCATCTGGTACACGCGGCAGACGTTCCGCTCGTCGGTGTAGAGCTGGTAGTAGGTGCCGTTGGCGGCGTCGCAGCCGTAGACGCAGACGCCGTCGGGCGCCTCCGGCATCTCGACCGTCGAGCGCTCGATCAGGAGCTGGTTGTCGGTGCCCTCGAGCCACTCGAAGGTGGCCTTCGCCTCGCCCGGCCAGGGCTCTCCGCCGGGCGGGGTCGCCGTCTGGCTCCACTCGCCGACCAGCACCTGCATCTCCTTGAGCGCCTGCTCGGCGGTCGGCTGATCGATCATCTCGCCTCCTTCAGCTTCTCGGTCGATAGATCTGGATGAGCACGCCGTCGTCGCCCACCGGCCTCGCCTCGACCAGCTCGAGCGGGTTCTTCGTGGTGTGGTCGAGGAAGAGGCGCCTTCCCTTGCCAAGGACGACCGGGAAGACCATCAGGCGCAGCTCGTCGACCAGGCCCTCGTCGAGGAGGAACTTGACCAGCTTGGCACCGCCGGCGACGATGATCGGTCCGTCGATCTCCTCTTTCAGCTTGCGGATCGCGGCCGCCGGGTCGTCGCCATCGATCACGGTCGTGTTCTGCCACTCCGGGTTCTCGAGGTTCGTCGAGACGACGTATTTCGGCATCGAGTTGAACTTGTCGGCGAACTCGCCTTCTCGCGACGGCCATGCCTTGGCGAACTCCTCGTAGGTCTTGCGGCCGAGCAGCTGGGCCTCGGCCTCCATCGTCTCGTCCGCCTTGAACTGCTCGCCCTCGTCACCGCGCTCGAACTCGAAGGCCCAACCACCGCGCTCGAAGTTCTCGGAACCGCCCGGGTCCTCGAAGACACCATCTACGGTGACGAACTCGGTCACCACCAGCTTTCCCATCTCAGGTTCCTCCTCTTCCTTCGCTTTGCCGCTTAGACCTACCGGCCCGGAGAAACTCATCGGGCAGCGGGCCCGGGCCTACACCCGCCGCTCGAGCTCGATCGACTCGCGCAGGCTCTCGACCTTCTCGCGCAGCTCGTCGTCGCCGCCCTCGCGCTGTTCGATCCGCTCCATCACGTCGGCGAGCCCTGCGGCGATCGCGTCGATCTTGGTGTGCAGGGCATCGTCGTAGCGTCGCTCGGAGTTCTGCAGCAGCGCGATCAGCAGGAAGGCGAGGACCGAGGTGAGCGTGTTGATCACCAGCTGCCAGGTGTCGATGCTCGGGATCAGAAAGATCGTCGGGATCCAGATCACGACGATCACCACCGCCGCCGTGAAGAAGATGCCCTGGCTCACGAACTGCGAGACGGCCTCGGCGAAGCGGTCGAAGCGGTCGACGGGCTGCTCCGGCTTGGTGTGTCGCGCCATCTCGGTTATCCATACCCGATAATCCCCCAATGAACGAGGAGTGGGACTGGGCCGGCGAGGCCCGCCAGATCATCGACGCCAACCTCTACATGGTCGTCGCGACCGCCGACCAGAGCGGGCAGCCCTGGCCCTCGCCGGTCTACTTCGCGCACCGGGATTACCGGGACTTCTTTTGGATCTCCCAGCCCGATGCGAGGCACTCGGTCAACCTGCGCGACCGGCGCGAGGTCGGGATCGTGATCTTCGACCCCACGGTGCCGGCCGGCAAGGGTCGGGGCGTCTACATCCTCGGTGTCGCGCGCGAGCTTCCCGCCCACGAGACAGCCGAGGGGGTCGAGATCTTCTCCAAGCGCTCGGTGAGCCACGGCGAAACCGAGTTCACCGTCGAGGACGTGAGCCCGCCGGCCCGCCACCGCCTCTACCAGGCGACCGCCGAGGCGATCTACGGGCTCGACGAGCACGATCACCGCGTCGAGGTGAGCCTCTGAGGGCCGTTGTGATCCGGGAGTTCGGCGGCCCGGAGGTTCTCGAGCTGCATGAGGTCGACCGCCCCGAGCCGATCCCCACCGAGATCCTCGTCCGAGTGGCGGCTGCGGGGATCAACCCGGTCGACTGGAAGACCCGCGCGTCCGGCGGTCGCCCCGAGGCGATCGGCGACCCGCCCATGATTCTCGGATGGGACGTCGCGGGAACGGTCGAGGAGGTCGGGGGCGGGGTGACCCGCTTCGAGCCCGGCGACCGCGTCTTCGGGATGCCCTGGTTTCCGCGACTTGCCAAGGCCTACGCGGAGTTCGTCACCGGGCCCTCCCGCCAGTTCGCTAGCGCCCCCGAGGCGCTTCCCGACGCATACGCAGGCGGCCTGCCGCTCGCCGGGCTTACCGCCTGGCAGACGCTGGTGGACACCGCCGGAGTTGGGCACGGCGACCGCGTGCTCATCCATGCCGCTGCGGGGGGCGTCGGCCACCTGGCGGTGCAGATCGCCAAGGCCCGAGGTGCCCACGTGATCGGTACCGCCCGCGCCGACGGCCACGACTTCCTTCGAGAGCTCCACATCGACGAGGCCATCGACTACACCGAGCAGCCCTTCGAGGAGGGCGTCTCCGACGTCGACGTGGTCCTCGACCTGGTCGGCACCGAGGAATATGGACTTCGCTCCCTCGAGACCCTGCGTGCGGGCGGTCTTCTGATCGCAGTCCCTGGCGGAATCAAGGGACGGGTCGGGGCCGCAGCCGAGGAGCAGTCGAAGCGCGCCACCGGCTTCCTCGTCGAGCCGGACCACGCCGGTCTCGAGTCGCTGGCAGTCCTCGTCGAGGAGGGCAGGCTCCGGGTAATGGTCGACGAGACCTTCCCCCTCGCCCAGGCCGCGGAGGCACATCAGCGCCTCGAGGACGGAAGGGCGAGGGGCAAGATCGTGTTGATTCCCTGAGGCGTGGCTAGGACCGCTCGTAGGTGAGCAGCCGGATCCCGTCCGGACCGAGCGGTCGGTCCTCGGTCAGCTTCAGCTTGCGGCGCGGCAGGCCGCCGTCGAAGAGGCGCCTGCCCTCGCCGAGGACCTCGGGGAAGACCATCAGCCGCCACTCGTCAATCAGGTCGTTCTCGACCAACGTCTGGACCAGCTTGGCCGAGCCGGCGATCAGGATGTCGCCCTCGTACTGATCCTTGAGCTTGGCGATCTCATCGGGAACGTTGTCCGAGATCACAGTCGTGTTCTCCCACTCGGGGTCCTTGAGCGTCGTCGAGACCACGTACTTGGGCATTTCATTGATCTTGATGGCGAACTCGCCCAGTTCCGGATCGTCCTTCCTCCCGGGCCAGACCTCGGCGAAGCCCTCGTAGGTGATCCGGCCGAACAGCTGAACGTCGGCGTCCATCAGCTCGTCGAACTTGAACTTGTCGCCCTCCTCACCGCGGTTGTATTCGAAGCTCCAGCCGCCGCGCTCCATCTCTTTGGATCCGCCTGGATCCTGGATCACGCCATCCAGCGTGATGAATTCGGTGACTACTACCTTGCCCATGGTTCCTCCTGTTCGCTTGAAATCTCAGGACGCCAGCCGCTCGGCGATCCGCTCGAAGAAGCTCGACCAGCCCCTGGTTGCGGCCTTGACCTGCTCGGGGGGCAACGGCCCGGTCTGGGTGAAGAGCATCTCGGTCCGCCCGTCGCCGACCTCGCTGAGGACCACGGTGCAGCGCGCGTAGAGATCCTCGTCGGGCTGGTCGGAGACGGTGAAGACGAGCCGCTCGGGCTCGTCGACCTCCAGGTACTCGCCGTCCCAGTGGATCTCGCCGCGCTGCGCGTACATCACGAGGCTCCACTTGCCGCCGGGGCGCACATCCATCGAGACGGTGTCGAGTGGGACCTGCCCGGCGGGTCCGCCGTACCAGTCGGCGAATCGCTCGGGCTCTGTCCACTCGCGCCAGACCTCATCGCGCGGCGCCTCGAAGGTCCAGGTGATCTCGATGGCCTCGCCGTCGCCGACCGCTTCAGCCACGGCCTGCCTTCCGCGGTGCGCTTCGCAGGCGCCTCTCCATCCGCGCGAAGCCGCTCTCCCAGAAGCTCCGGTAGCCGTCGATCCACTCGGCGGCGAGCTTCAGCGGCGCGCCCTCGAGGTGGGAGGGGCGGAGCTGCGCCGCCCGGCCGCGGGTGATCAGGCCGGCGCCCTCCAGCACCTTGAGGTGCTTGGAGACAGCCTGGATCGAGATCGGCAGTGGCTCGGCGAGCTCGCTCACGGTCGCGTCGCCCGAGGCTAGCCGGGAGAGGATCTCCCTGCGCGTCGGGTCGGCCAGGGCAGCGAAGGTGCGGTCGAGCTGGGCTGCAGTCATGGCGGCGAATTAAACCAGATGGTTGAATAGGCCACGCTTATCAAGCTCCGGGCGATGAGTATTTGGGCCCGGGATCGTCTCTGACTAGTGTCGCCCCCAAACACCGAATGAGCCCGACTGTCACTTGCGCCGACTCCGTTCGTCGTAAGGGTGAGAGAAAGGAGTCGCCAGATGGCATCAACCCCCGAACAAGCCCAAGACATACCCACCGATGATCTTCGCTCGCAGCTCGATGGCGAGCTGATCACCCCCGACCATTCGGATTACGACGAGGCACGCAAGGTCTTCTTTAAGGGCTGGGACCGCCGGCCGCTCGCGGTCGCCCGCGTCGCCAGCGCCGCGGACGTCGCGAGGGTAGTGACGGCCGCACGCGATACCGGCCTCGAGCTGGCCGCCCGCAGCGGCGGCCACAGCCGCCCCGGCTACGGAACGGTCGACGGCGGCCTCGTCATCGATCTCTCCGGGATGAACTCGGTCGAGATCGATGACGACGGCGAGACCGCCTGGGTCGAAACAGGCGCAACCGCGGGCCAGTACACGAACGCCACCGCTCAGCGCGGGCGGGTCACCGGCCTCGGCGACACCGGCTCCGTCGGGGTCGGCGGGATCACCCTCGCCGGCGGCATCGGCTTCCTCGCCCGCAAGCACGGGCTGACGATCGACAACCTGCTGGCGGCCGAGGTGGTCACCGCCGACGGCGAGATCGTCCAGGCGAGCGAGAAGTCCGAGCCCGACCTCTTCTGGGCGATCCGTGGCGGCGAGTCGAACTTCGGCGTTGCCACCCGCCTCCAGCTTCGCCTCGCGGAGATCTCGGAGATTGTGGGCGGGATGCTGATCCTGCCGGCCAGCCCGGAGACGATCACCGGCTTTCTCGAGGCGGCCGAAGCCGCCCCCGAGGAGCTCTCGACGATCGCGAACGTGATGATCGCGCCGCCGATGCCGATGATCGCCGAGGAGGCGCACGGCAAGCCCGTCGTCATGGGGCTGTTCGCCTACGTAGGGCCGGTCGGACAGGGGGAGGCGGTGCTCGCGCCGTTCCGCGCGCTCGCCGACCCATACGCCGACCTGCTGCGGCCGATGCGCTATCCCGAGCTCTTCGAGGGCCCGGAGCCCGAGCCGCACTTCGCGGCGGGGACCAACTTCTTCGCCGATTCGCTCGAGCCAGCCGCCGCCGGGGCGATCCTCGAGCAGCTGCCGCAGTCGACGGCGATGATGAACGCGGTCCAGCTGCGGGTGCTCGGCGGAGCGCTGGCGCGGGTGCCCAACGACGCGACCGCCTTCGCCCACCGCGACCGCGGGCTGATGGTCAACATCCAGGCGATATACGCGGACGAGGGGGAGAGGGAGACCCACCAGGCCTGGGTGGACGGGCTGGCGGACTCCATCGGCAAGAACGGGACGGGCGGCTACGTCGGTTTCCTCGGCGAGGAGGACGAGGAGTCGCTGCGGGCGGCCTACCCGGGCGGGACCTGGGAGCGGCTGCGCGGCCTGAAGCGCCGCTACGACCCGGACAACCTCTTCCACCTCAACCACAACATCCCGCCGGCCGACGGCTGAGCGGGCGGCGTGGAATCAGAGCCAGGTGATGCCGGCTCGCCCGGAGGCCTTCGCGTAGGCCTCCGGGCCGAGGGTGCCGTCGCGCTCGGCCTCGGCGAGGTCGCGGAAGAACTGCTCGAAGCTGCCCGGGGTGAGCACGATCAGCTCGCGCCCCACGCCCGGCTCGACGCGGCGCTGGGCGTGGGGGACCCCGCGCGGAGCGAAGATCGCCTCGCCCGGCCCGAGCCGGTGCTCCCGCTCGCCGAGCGTGATGATGTGCTCGCCCTCGACGATGTAGAAGAGCTCGTCCTCGCGGCTGTGGACGTGGAGCGGGGTGTCGACCATCGGCGGCGCCTCCTCGAGCACCGTCATCGCGCCACGGGAGCCCTCGGCGCTCACCCGCACCACGATCGTGATCCCGCCAAAGGTGAGCCGCTCCTCGCGCAGCCCCTGGCTCGCTCGCTCTCCCACGCCGGAGACCATAGTCTCCGTACGTGCAGGCGCCGAGATGAAGTTCAAGACCGATGTGACGATCGAGAGGCCCATCGAGGAGGTCTTCGAGTACGTGTCGGATCCGTGCAACTTCCCGAGCTGGAACTCCGCGGTGCAGTCGGTGAGGGGGACAGCGCCGGGCAACCAGGCTGCGGCGGCCACCTATCTGATGGAGCGAGACCTGCCCGGTGGTCGTGCCGAGAACGACCTCGTGATCGACGTCTGGAAGCACCCGAGAGAGTTCACGCTCCGCACGACGTCCGGACCCACGCCTTTCACCTACCGCTACCTGTTCTCGGAAGAGGGATCAGGGACGCGGATCGATTTGGACGGCGAGGTCGAGTTGCCGGGAGTCGCCGGCGCGCTCGGTCCCATCGCGTCACTGGCCGTGAAGCGAGGGGTCAACTGGAACTTCGCCGAGCTGAAGCGGATCCTCGAGGCCGCATAAGTAGCGGAATCCGGGTCCGATGAGCGCGGACCCGGCCGAGCTTCGCGATTCGCTGTCCGGAGACGTGCTCACGTCGCCCGACCGTGAGTACGAGCGGGCGCGGCTCTGCTTCAACCTGCTGATCGACCGGCGACCGGCCTTGATCGCCCGCTGCGCCGATGCGGACGATGTCGCCACGGCGCTCGCGTTCGGCCAGGAGAAAGGCCTCGAGATCGCGGTGCGGGGAGGAGGCCACAACCCGGCTGGCCACTGCGCTGTCGACGCCGGGCTGGTGATCGACCTCTCGCGCATGCGGAACGTCGAGGTCGATCCTGAGAACGGGATCGCCGTCTCCGAGGGAGGGACCACCTGGCTCGACTTTGACGCCGCGACCCAGGCCCACGGCTTGGTCACGCCCGGAGGCGTCGTCGGTTCGACCGGCGTCACCGGCCTCACCCTCGGCGGCGGCATCGGGCACCTGACCGCCCAGCACGGGCTCACGTGCGACAACCTGCTCTCCGCCGAGCTGGTCACGCCGGGAGGCGAGCGGGTCCGAGCGAGTGCGGCGGAGAACCCGGAGCTGCTCTGGGGCCTGCGGGGGGGAGGGGGGAACTTCGGCGTAGTCACCCGGACCGAGTTTCGCCTCCACCGGCTGGAGCGCGTCGTCGGCGGGCGCCTCGACTACGAGGGCGACGCCGTCCGCGAGGCGCTGCGCGCTTTCCGGGACGTCGACAGGCACGCCGGCGACGAGATCAGCATCCAGTGTCAGATCTCGACCCAGGAGGACCTGACGCCGACCCTGGTCGTGGTCCCCAGCTACACCGGCCCCGACGAGGAGACCGAAGAGATCCGCGCGTTGCGCTCGGTGCCGGGCCTCGTCAACGACGGGGTGCGCGAGCAGAGCTTCCTCGACCAGCAGCGCATCTTCGACCCGGGCTACGGCGTCGACCGCAACTACTGGAAGGGCCACTTCGTCCGCGAGCTGCCCGACGAGCTGATCGACCTGCTCGTCGACCGCATGTCCGCGCTCGGCCGCCCGCCCGGCGCGATTCTCATTGAATCCCTGCGCGGCGCGCCCAAGGACTTCGACCCCGACGGCGCCGCCCTCGGCTACCGCGACGCGGCCTTCAACCTCAGCGTGATGGCGAGTTGGATCGACCCGGCAGCCGACGACGAGCACATCGCCTGGGTGCGCGAGACGGCCGCGGCGATCGAGCCCTGGTCAGTCAGGGGCGGCTACGCCAACTACATGCAGGCCGACGAGCCCCTCGAGCGCGTCCGCGGCGCCTTCGGCCCCGACAACTTCGCCCGCCTCCAGGCCCTCAAGTCCCAGTACGACCCGGAAAACCTCCTGCACCGGAACCAGAACATCCCGCCCGCGGGCTAGCCGTCGCTGAGTACCCGGTTGCAGAAGTCCTCGAGGGCCGTTGCGAACTCGTCGCTTGCCGACGACGCTCGGCCGACGCTCGTCCTGTGCGCCTCGGGAAACGCGCGGATCGCATCCTCGTAGCCCTCAGCGGTGAACACCAGACATCCTTCGTGCTTGGCCAGTAGCAGCGGCACGTCGACTCGCCGGAGAAGCTCACCGATCGGCTCATCCTCGTCAATGTTCGTTTCCCAGACCCGAGAGGCAATATCCATCGGTGGAAACCGGGCCACGATCCGCTCGGAGGTCTCCTCGTCGAAGGCCCCCTGCGTGAACTGGGTCATCCCGTAGCGGACGAACGAGTCATAGTCGCTGCGCAGGAGCTGGGTCATCGCAGCCGTCACCTCATTGCTCACCGCCGGCCGCTGGCCGTCCCGCTCGTAACTGAGCGTGGCGTGGCCGAGCGCGAGGCCGAGCACCTGCTTTGGCCGCGCGTTAGCGACGCGCACGGCGGTTGCGGTACCCCAGGCATCCCCGGCCACGAAGTACGAATCCCAGTCTCGGTTCTCGACCTCCCGCAGCGCCCGCTGGACGACCATCTCGCGATCCAGGACCGTCGGATCGCCACTGGGCATCGGCTCGTGGCCAACACCGGGTGCGTCGAAAGTCGCAACCTCAGCCCACTTGGAAAGCCTCGGCGCGATGGTCCACTCCACCTCGGTGAACTGGGGACAGAGCAGCAGACGGGGACGAGGCACCGGTCCAATCTGTCACAGGAGACGCGATTCCGACAGCCGCTAAGGCTTCAACTTCCGGCCACTCGTGAAGAGCCACTGGCTCCACGCCAGCAGCGCGAGGCACATACCGGCGACCACCGCGAAGGCGATCCAGGGGCTCACGTCGGAGGTGCCGAGGAAGCCGTAGCGGATCGTCTCCACGACGTAGAAGAGCGGGTTCACGTGGGAGAGCTGCTCCCAGGGAGCTCCCAGGCGCGAGACGGAGTAGAAGACGCCGCCGAGGAACGTGAGCGGGAGGATGACGATGTTGTTGATGAAGCTGGTGTGGTCGAAGGTCTCGGCGTAGATGCCGACGATCGTGCCGAGGGCGCCGAAGCCGCAGACGAGCAGCAAGACGGCGACGATCAGGAGGGCGGGCTGGTCGACCGGCGCCCCGGTGATCGGGATCGCCAGGGCGGCGAGCCCGACACCGATGATCAGGGCGCGAAAGGCTCCCCCGATCAGGTAACCGAGGTTGACCTGCCAGTGGTGCATCGGAGCGGCGAGGACGTCGTCGATGAAGCGGTCGTTCCGGCCCTGGAAGATCGTCGAGGCGTTGTTGGAGTAGGCGGCCTGCGCCATCGCCATCGCGACCAAGCCGGGGACGATGAACACGTCGTAGTCCACGCCGGAGATCTGGTTGATCCGGTCGCCGAGGGAAAGCCCGAAGACGACGATGAAGAGCAGGGAGGAGACCACCGGCGCGAGCGTCGTCTGCGTCCAGAGGCGCAGGACGCGGTGGCACTCGCGTCTGGAGAGCCAGAGGAAGCCCTGCCAGGGGTTGGGCTGCGCGTGGTCGACCATCGCCAACACAGTAGCCGTGGGCCTGTCCCGCGCTAGGCAGCCGCGCCAGTGAGGAGGACTACGACGCGCTCGCCGGTCAGCACTTCTTGATGCCGGGCTAGGGCGGCGACCCCGGCGGCCCCAGCCGGCTCCACCAGGGCCCCGACCGACTCGGCGATGAGCGCCATCGCGGCTCGGATGTGATCGTCGTCCACGAGGACGACCTCGTCGACCAACTCCAGAACCCGAGCCAGGGACTCGGGCACCGGGTCTGAGATCGCGAGCGCTCCGGCGATGGTCCCTTCGCCATGCATCGAGATCGGACGCCCGGCCGCGAAGCTACGCGCCATCGCTGGAGCGCCGCTCGCGCACACGCCCACGACCCTGGTGTCCGGCTGGCGCGATTTCAGCCAGCGGGCAACGCCGCTGATCAGCGCTCCGTCGCCCAGCTGGATAACGGCCGTGTCGATCGGAGCCCCCGCGGCGAGCTCGACGCCGATCGTCCCCGCGCCCTCCGCGATGGTGGGATCCAGACCGTCGACGACGAGCAGCCGGCCCTCGGCGGCGGCCGCGTATTCACGAGCCGCCGCTGGGGGCCGCTCATGCACCTCGACCTCGGCGCCGAGCACGCGCATCCGCGCCACCTTTCCCTCCGGGGCGCTCGGCGGGACGAAGATCTGGACCGACGCGCCACGCTCCCGCGCCGCGTACGCGAGCCCCTGCCCGAAGTTGCCGGCGGTCTCGCATACCCAGGTGAGAGTGGGATCGAGCTTCTGTGCCACGAGCGACGTGCCGCGGCCCTTGAAGCTGCCGATCGGGTTGAGCGTCTCGACCTTGACCAGTACCTCGCGCCCGAGTTCGTCGGAGAGCCGGTCGCTGACGAATTGAGGGGTGTTGAGGAAGACCGGATCGATCTCGTCGACGGCCGCCTCGATTCGCGTCAACGAGAGATCCATGCGGTCGCTCACGCTACCCGGGGCCGCTAGCGCTGCCGGTGGGAGACCACGTTCACCATCGTTCCTCCCGGCTCTCTGAGCATGAAGCGGCGGACGCCCCACTCCTCGTCGCGGAGCGAATATGCGATTTCGTAGCCTTGCTCGACCGCGCGCGCGTGGACGGCATCGACATCGTCGACCCCGACCGAGATCCCCGGCGCGGCCGGATCATCGTTGGCCACGATCGTCACCTGGGCGGAACGGTTGTCGGGCGAGACGACGGTCACCACCCAGCCCAGGTCCATGGCCGGCTCGAAGCCGAGCAGGCGCACGAAGAAATCCCGCGTCTCGTCCGGCCGGTCCGAGCGTAGGTTTGGAACAGCCCTCTCAATCATCGTCATCCTCCAGTTCGCTGACGCCCGAGCCCGTGAGCCCGGAGGCGAGGTCGCGGGCGAGGCGCTCGATCGAGCCTGCGCCCTCCTCTACGTGGTTCGGGTTGAGCTCGGTGACCGTCACCCCGGCGAGGGCGGGCGAGGCGAGCAACACCGCCAGCGCGGCCGCCGCCTCCTCGTAGGCGATCCCCTCGTTGCGGCCTGGGTTCTCTGAGAGGGGGGTGTCGGTGAAGTCCACCACGTCGACGTCGAAGTGGACGAGGAAGCGATCGACGCGGGAGGTGAGCGACGCGAGCGTCCTGCTCGCCGCGCCTTCAGGGTCGACGCGGACCTCATCGACCGAAATCGTCTCGAGCCCAAGGCGCGCGATCGTCTCGCGTTCGTGCGGCCTCGCCTGCTCGGGTCCCCAACCGAGCAGGATCACCTGCTCGGGGGCGAGCAGCGGCGCCCGCGGGCCGGCCTCGACCAGCTCCCGCTCGGCGCCCTCCTCGCCCAGCATGTGGGCCATCCCCATCCAGTCGAGGGCGCCAGGCGGCGCGCTCGCCGGGACATTGAGGTCGGCGTGGAGGTCGAAGTAGATGAGGCCGACGCCGTCGGCGCTCTCCGCGTGCCCGGCGACGGTGCCGACTCCGACGGTGCAGTCGCCGCCCAGGACCAGGGTGATCTCTCCGGCGAGGGTTGACTCGACCACCCGCGCCGCGGTGTCGTCGACGATCTCCACCACCCACGGCAGGTTCTGAGCGTGCGGGCGCTTCCGGTCCGGGCGCCAGCGCCAGACGTCACGGTCGCCGTAGTCGCTCACCTCGATCCCGCCGTCGCGAAGCAGCGCGACCAGGGCGGCATCGCGCAGCGCGGCCGGCGCCTGCTCCTGGCCGGGCGCGAAGGCACCGGCGCTGGTCGGGACGCCGATCACCCCAACCTTGCGGCCGTCGTCGCTCATCCCGAGACACACTAGCCAGGCCTTTGCGCGGGCCCGTAGGATCGGCGCGTGACTCGCGAGGAGGTGAACCGCTGGCTCGGGCGCTACATCGAGGCCTGGAAGACCTACGACCGCGAGCAGGTCGAGGCGCTCTTCGCGGAGGACATCAGCTACCGCTACCACCCATACGACGACCCGATCGAGGGGCGCGACGCCGTGGTCGAGTCCTGGCTGGAGGCTGGGGAGCTCGAGGGCGCCTCGGGTCGAGACGAGCCCGGGACCTACGACGCCTTCTACCGCGTGGTGGCCGCGGACGGCGACATGGCGGTCGCCATCGGATCCAGCTCCTACAAGGACTCGCCAGACGGACCGGTCGCGCGGATCTACGACAACTGCTTCGTGATGCGCTTCGACTCCGAGGGCCGCTGCCGCGAGTTCACCGAGTGGTTCATGAAGAGGCCGAGCCCGTAGGGGCGGTCGCCTCCTCGGTCTGCTCGACGACACGCCGCCCGGCGGCGACGGTCTTCATGTAGACGTCCTCCAGGGTGGCGGCGTCGAACGTCTCCTTGAGTCCGGCGGCAGTGTCGCGGGCCATGATCCGGCCGCCGCCGATCAGCGCGATCTCCTCGCAGAGCGCCTCGGCCTCCTCGAGGTAATGGGTGGTGAGCAGGATCGTCGTGCCGCGCTCGTGCAGCCGGCGGATGTAGCGCCAGAGCTCGTGGCGGAGCTCGAGGTCGACGCCCGCCGTCGGCTCGTCGAGGATCACCAAGCGCGGTTCATGGAGCAGGGCCCTGGCGAGCAGGAGGCGGCGGCGCATCCCGCCGGAGAGCTTGGGAGCGCGGACGTCGCGCTTGGCGCGCAAATCGAAGACGTCGATCATCTCCTCGGCCCGCTCCGCGGCCGCCGCGCCGCTCATCCCGTAATAGCCGCCGTGGTAGACGAGCGTCTCGAAGACGGTCAGGAAGCGGTCGAGGTTGGGCTCCTGCTCGGCGATCCCGATCAGCCGCCGCGCCTCCATCGAGCCGCCGGGGTGGTCGAAGACCGAGATCTCGCCGTCGGTCAGCCGGATCAGGTTGCAGACCGCGCTGATCAGCGTGGTCTTGCCGGCGCCGTTCGGGCCGAGCAGTCCGAAGAAGCTGCCGGCCGGCACCTCGAGATCGAGCGCGTCGAGCGCGAGGGTGCCGTCGTCGTAGCGCTTGGTGATGCCGCGCAGCGAGAGGGCGGGGGTGGAGGAAGCCTCCATGTCCCCATGATTGCGAAGCGGCCGCGCGGACCAGGTTCATCAAAAGGGGCATATCCATCAGCCCCTCCGCGGCGCTCACTCTCCTAACGGAGCTGGACTTATCGAAAGGGGCGAGGGATGGAGATGAAGAACGCGGAGCTGACCGACTTCTGCCTGCTGATCGTGCCCAGCGGCAGTGCCGCCAGGCAGGCGAGGGAGGCCGTACGGGACCGCTTCACGTTTCTCCCGGACGGGATTCGCGGGGATCTCGCCGCTGCCGTCGCCGAGCGGGTGCAGAACCTGTCCGATCGTCCCTTGCACCATTTGATTGCCGTGACGATCGCGGTTGAGCCCGACGCGATCCACGGCTCGGTAACCCAACGGGACGAGCCTGGCGAGGGGAGCGACGAGTCCCGGTTCGTGATCCCGCTCGGGACGCCGGCCTGAGCGGGGATCGAAGTCTTGCGCTCAGCAGTGAGCTGAAATCGGCAGATAGCCCCAGCCGACGGACGCCGTGTAAGCGTGGCCGGCTTCCGTCGGCCCGAGGACGGCCGTATAGCGCCCACCACCCAGGCCGGTGTCGATCAGGGTGACGTTGGCCGACGGACCGGAGACGTAGCAGACCAGGTACCCGACCCTCCGGCCTGAGGGGTCCTCGAAGGTCTCCGGACCGAATCCATCGGTGTCATTCCCCGAGTGATTCGCGCCGGGGATCCCGTTGACGATCGTCCCGCCCTTCAGACCAGCGTGACGTCGGTTGATGTCGTAGATCTGGAGGTCGATGTCCGCAGTCGAATCCCAGGTAACCGTCACCGTACGAGGAACGGCCGGGAATGAAGAGCGGCGGCCTTTGCGCTTCTTGCAAGGGGAGCCCCTCTTGCGCTTCTTCTTGCACGCTTTGCTGCGCTTCGCCTTTGAATCCGCCGCATGGGCCGTTCCGCTTGCTCCGTGCGCCGCCGGTGAATCGATGAGGAGGCATGCGCAGGCGAACGCCATGATCACTGCAACCAGAAACCTGAGACCCCCAACCCGCGTCAAAGACATCGATGGAACGGTACGGCTCGCATCGCTGCCCGGCATCGGTACTTGTCCACATCGAGAGCGGGGGTTTTCTCCGCGAACGAGCGTCCAACGCGGTTCACCCCCTCCCTGATTGTGATTGCGATTCAGATGCCCGGGCCCGCCTGCTCGACCTCGAGCAGCGCGACCTCGCAATGCTGGACGGTCGCGCTCTCGCCGGGTGCCATGACCTCCTCGCGAACGCGGATCGCCTCGTCCTCGCTCTCCCGCAAAGCCTTTTCGTCCTCCCACAGCGAGATCACAGTGATCGTCCCGCTCGCCCGATCGGTCAGGAAGATGACGCCCTTCATCCCCTCGGTCTGGCCGGGCTCGGTCGGCAGCACGTGCTTCTTCTGCTGCAGGTTCTCCTCGAGGTCCTCGGGCGACCCGCCCTCATATCGCGTCACGCGCGCATGCATCGCGGCTCCTCTCAGCTCGCGGTTGGCAGAAGCTCGGACCCTAGTCGAGGTGCTCGATTCCGCCGGCTTGGTGTATCGAGCCCGGAACCGGGTAGGGGTAACCTGGCATTATCGCTCGGCGGCCTGAAGCCCTCTCCCTCGTGCGATCCCATCGAAGAGGGCGGAAGTGGGGCGAACGAGTGACCGGATCCGAGTGGACCTGTGCGCGCTGTGGGGTGACGGCGAGCTTCATGCCTGGAGCGGTCGATCCGGGCGGGTTGCCAGCCAACTGGGAAGCGTTGAACGGCATCAGCTACTGCCTCGGCTGCCTGCGCAAGCTGGCGGGCGAAGCGAAGGCCGCAGCGCTCTCAGATGATGATTCGCCGGCTGACCGCGTGCGGGCCGACGCCGAGGGGCGGATCGAGTTCGAGCTGGGTCGCGATGCCGACCGCTGCGACACCCGCATCGCCCGGGCATCCGGCACCAACGTGCTCCTGGTGAGGCAGATCCGCGAGCGACTCGGCGTCTATCCCACGCGTCCCGTCTGACCGTAGCTCCCAGAGGTAGGGTGAGGGCCATGGAGGTAGGAAGCCTCCTCGGCCGAGTCGGACTGCCGGCTCCGATCGCGGAGCTGGCCGCGCGCGACTGGGACGCGGTCGTCGTGGGAGGGGGCCACAACGGGCTGACCGCGGCGGCCTATCTGGCGCGGGCCGGGCAGTCGGTGCTGGTGCTGGAGCGACGGGAGCGGCTGGGCGGCGCCTGCACGCTCGAGCAGCCCTTCGAGGACGAGCGCTTCCTCGTCAGCCCTTGCGCCTACGTGGTCGGGCTGCTCGACGGCCTCGTGATCGGTGAGCTCGATCTCCCCAGCCACGGCTACCGCGTCACCCCGGCCGATCCGAACCTCTGGTGTCCCTTTCCCGACGGGACGTCGTTCGCCCAGTTCCTCTCGGACGAGAACACGATCGCCCACATGCGGGAGAACGGCTTCACGGAGGAGGACATCCGCGGTGCCCTCGCCTACGAGCAGACCTTCGACCGGATCCGGCGGCTGCTGCGCGCCGGGTCGGCCGGGGACCTCTGGCGCGGGCCGGCGCCGAGCCGCGAGCAGATCGAGGAGATCCTCGGCGATGACGAGCTCATCTCGATCGTCTTCGACGAGCCGATTGCCGACACCCTCGCGCGCTACGTCTCCGACGAGCGCCTCGTCCACGCACTCTTCGGCCAGGGCATCATCGGCGAGTGGGCGGGACCGAAGGACCCGGGCACCGCCTCGGTCCACCTGATGCACGCGATGGGGGAGGTCGAGGGCCACGGCGGCTGCTGGGGCTACGTCGAGGGCGGCATGGGACGGGTCTCCTTCGCGATCGCCGACGCCGCGCGGGAGGCGGGCGCGACGCTCGCCGCCGGCGTGCCGGTGGCTCGGATCGTGCCGGGGGATGGGGTGGAGCTCGAGTCGGGCGAGCTGATCCGCGCCCGCAGGGTGCTCAGCAACGCCGACCCGAAGCGAGTGCTGGATATGGTCGGTCCCGACGCGATGCCGGGCGACTACCGCGAGCGCCTCGAGGGCTGGGAGGTGCGCTCGGGCGTGATCAAGGTCAACGCGGCGCTCGACAAGCTGCCGACTTTCACGGCTGCGGGTCCGGTCGAGCCGCACCGGGCGATGGTCACCGTCACCCGCGGCCTCGACGCAACCCAGGAAGCATTCGAGGCGTGCGAGCGCGGGGAGCCCGCGGTCGCCTGGGCCGAGCTCTACTTCCAAACCGCCTACGACCAGAGCGTCGCGCCCGCCGGCTCACACGTGATGAGCGCCTTCGCCCAGTACGCGCCGTACGAGCTGGCCGAGGGCGATTGGGACTCAAGACGTGACGAGATCGGCGAGCGGGTGCTCGACCTGGCCGAGTCCTACGCGCCCGACCTGCGCGAGTGCGTGGTCGAGACGGAGGTGCTCGGCCCGCCGGACATCGAGCAGCGGATCGGTCTCACCGGCGGCAACATCTTCCAGGGAGAGACGCTCCCCGAGCAGATGTGGGACCGGCGCCTCGAGGCGCGCATGCCCGTCGAGGGGCTCTACCTCTGCGGCGCGGCCACCCACCCGGCCGGCTCGGTGATCGCCCTGAACGGGCGCAACGCGGCGATGGCGGTGCTCGAGGACGCGGGGATCGCCGCGCCCCCTCTTACCGTCTGAGCGAGGGGCGGGCGCATACCCTGCTCGCGATGTTCGCCGGGATCGCTGCGCTCGCCCTGAGCAAAAGCGCGAGTAGCCGGTCGCGACGGCGCTCAGAGCTTGCCGGTCAGATAGCGCTGGAGCACGGGCGCGAGCCAGTCGATCACCTCGGACGACGTCGCCGTCGCCAGCCCCTCGAACTTGAGCACGTAGCGCCCCATCCCTACTCCGATGATCTGGGAGACGGCCAGGCCCGCGCGAAGCTCGGGCTGGTCTGTGCCGAGTCGCTCCATCAGCGGCGCGTAGAGGCGCTGGATCATGAAGTTGCGCAGCATCTCGGCAGCCTCCGGCTCGGTCATGCCGGCCCGAAGCAGCGTGAAGACCGGGTGTCGGGTTCCCTCCTCGTCCCAGGTCCTGATGGCCAGCTCGGCTAGGCGCCTGCCGACGTTCCGTTTGCCGTCGGCGAGAAGCTTCGGCATCTCGACCTCGGGGTCGAAGGGCCAATCGATCGCCTCGGTGAGCAGGTTGACCTTGTTACCGAAGAAGTGGACGACCAGGGAGGCGTCGACCCCGGCCTTGGCCCCGATCGCCCGCATCGTCGCCCCCTGGTAGCCGCGCTGGGCGAACAGCTCTCCGGCCGCCTCGAGGATGTCCTCGCGCGTCGAGCTGTTGCCCGGGCGGCGCCCGGTCCGGGGGGTCTTCGTCTTCGGTGTGCGCGGGCTCACGAAAAAGCTCCGGATCTCCCTTGACAAATAAATTCAGCGGGAGCGGCCATAGTGATGTTGGTGATCGCAGTCCTTGCCATGCTTGCCTCGGTGCGCCTCTTCGAACGCCGCGATCTGACCGGGTCATGAGCGAGACCGGGCGCCACCGCGTGGTGGTGATCGGCGGCGGCTTCGGCGGCCTGCAGGCGG